>JAEUVR010000240.1 GCA_016786785.1 Chitinophagaceae bacterium | reverse complement strand
GAGGTCCCGTTCTTTAAGAGATAGTTCGTCGCGGCGGCAAGCGTCTTTTTGTCTTCATAACAATTGCCGGCCTTGAATATCCAGTTGATCATGAGGGCGTCTTCCGTGCCCATGTTTAACGCATATACCTCCACGCCATTGGAGAGGATATGTTTTTCACAGGAAGGAAGACGTATGTCAAAAGAAACGGGGTCTTTTATGTCGGGCGGCGAGGTTCTGATCAGCATAATAAATTAATTTCCTCCTTGGGGTTTCATCAGTTTTCGCTGTAATAGCACAGCGTGTTCGAATTGTTTACGTCAAAAATTTTCCTGCTGTAATTCAGTATATCCGCCGAGCTTACGGAAAAATACTTTTCGCGGTCTTCATTAAACAGGTTGGCGTCGCCCAGCAGCTCATAAAAAGCCAGGTTATTTGCCCTCGCCATGACGGACATGTCTTCAAAAGCAATAGCCGACTCCGTCTTGTTTTTTATCTTGGTCAGCTCTGTTTCGCTGATCCCTTCCTCTTTTATTTTTTTCAACTCATCCTCTACGGCTTTTTCCGCGTCTTCCATGCGAACGCCCTTCACCAGTTTTCCTTCAATAGCCAGCAGCCCTTTTTCCACAGAACCGAAATGATAACATTCTATCCCGCTGAACAATTGCTTTTCCTTCACCAGGGCCTGGTATAACCTCGAGGAAGATCCTCCTCCCAAAGCCTCCGTGATCAGGTCTGCCACATAATAACCATGCTCCAGTCGGCTATCCATATGCCAGCATTTATATAAGGCGTCCAAAGGAACATCCGCTTTTACGGTCAACCTTCTTTCTTCTTTTTGTTGCGGTTCGGGAGCAAGGTTCCGGATATATTTCTCGCCCGGGGGAATATCGCTGAACCATTTCTCTACCAGCTCGCGCGCCCGCGAAACGGTAATGTTCCCGGCAATAACCAGGATGGCATTAACCGGGCAATAATGCTTATGGAAAAATGCTTTTACATCGTTGAGAGAGGCGTTTTCAATATGGCCGAGCTCGCTGCCGATGGTCATCCAGCGATAAGGGTGCCGCTGGTAAGCCATTTCCCGCAGCTTAAACCAGCTATCGCCATAAGGCTTATTGATATAATGCTCCTTAAATTCCTCGCATACTACTTTTTTCTGCACGTCAAGGCTTTTTTTGCTGAAGGCAAGCGATAGCATCCTGTCGCTCTCCAGCCATAATGCCGTTTCGAGGTTTTCAGCGGGAAGCTGGATATAATAATTGGTGATATCATTAGTGGTATACGCGTTGTTTTCACCTCCCGCCATATTCAGCGGCGTTTCGAAATCGCGGATATTTACGCTTCCTCCAAACATCAGGTGCTCAAAAAGATGGGCAAACCCGGTTTTAGACGGATCTTCATCCCTGGCGCCTACGTCATACATAACATTCACTACGGCCATGGGAGTAGAATGATCCTCGTGTACGATCACCCGTAGGCCATTGCCTAATGTAAATCGGTTAAACTGTATCATAGGGATGCAAATTAACCATTATTCAGAAACTTGTGCGCCAGGGGCAGGCAGGCAAACTTACCTGCGCGTCTATTGCAAAATACTTTTCACTTTCAATGTTAATAACAAGGGTGCTTGGTCGCGCAAGACCAGGACCTTAACCTTCTGGCCGGGCGTCTGCATGAGATTTTTGTAAACCTGTATATTATTGCTGAAATTATTGGATACGGCCATGATGATATCATCGGGCTTAAACCCGGCTTTGGCGGCAGGCGAGCCCTTCATGATATCCACCGCTTTAACCTTTCCGTCTACCATATACATTCCTAATCCCGTATAAGAATAATCAAATTTTTCACGGAAATGTTTATTCGGGAGAAGATGAATATCGCGCTTATCATAATTGATGATCAGGTTGAATTTTTTCAGCAGGTCGTTGCCGATCAATCCACCCAGGTAAGGGTAAGATGTAATATTGTATTCATCATCGAATATATAGGTAGGAACATTTCTGAACCGGTAGGGCCCCAGCCTGAAAAACTTGACCACGCCCTGCTGCATAGGCGTTTTCCCTCCTAGGCCCTGCCCCTGCGCTTCGTGCCAGTTTGTTTTGGTTCTCAGGAAAACGCTGTCTTCCACAAAATCTGAAGACAACAACAGGCACATGCCTGCGCCTGTATCAAAATAAAACCTGTTGTACACTTCGTATTCATCTTTTATTGTCGCATACGCTACAGGAATATTGGTCATGACAGGTCGAAGCAGGTAACCGCCCTTGGGATATTTGATCGATCCCTTGGCGTATATCGAGATAAGCGAGCTGTCGTAATTGATATGCACTATGTAACGCGATAAAAAACTATACCCGATGATCCCGTCGATCCGTTGCCCATACACGCTGGAAAGCAGATCGTAATCATTAATATGAAAATCAAGACTGTCTACCGTTAGGCCCGGTAAATGCAGGGTATGGTTATAAGCAAAATTAACCTTCCTGATCCCTGCGATGCCCCGGATGGTTTTGTCGCTGGGCTCGTTCGGAATACCCAGGCGGATAGTGGCGGATGAGTCCAGCGATATACCGCCGCTTCCCGTATCCAGTATAAAATTGAGGGAATCGGTATAATGACTAACCGTCGCCTGCAGGAGAATGATCCCGCCTGTCAACAGTTGGAAAGGAAAGCTTGTGATATAACGGGAGGGCGGCTCAATAAACTCTTCCTGCGCCTGAAGGGCATTTGCCGAAAGGATAAGAACCAAACATATCGTCTTTAAGGATGCCATAAACATAAGCGGAAAGCCATGGGTCAATTGCTTATTTAAGGTACGGCATTTACAGAAGCCAAATAAAAAAGGGCCAGGATAAAAATCCAGCCCTGTGTTTTAAATCCAATATCCTATGAAAAACCATAGATAATGTTTCAATGGGCATGCCAAATAATAACAAATTGATTTACAATATTATATTTTGGCATAGGGCTATAAAACCGTCCCTGCGAGGGAAAAATATTGCCAAATTCGGAAAACCGCCCTTGTGTCGCCGCAAACCCATAAGGAAGTAGTAGTACTTTTGCGTCGAATTAATATTGTATGAAGCTAGAAGAACTCTATCAAAAGGCCCTGGATTTCCAGTTTCTTTCTGTGGACGAAGGCGTTTTCCTCTTTGATCATGCTCCCCTGACCGACTGTATGTACATTGCAGACGAGTTGAGGAAAAAGCAGGTCCCGAGCGGAAAGGTGACCTGGATGATAGACCGCAACGTCAATACCACCAATGTCTGCATCGCTAATTGTAAATTCTGTAATTTTTACAGGATACCGGGGCACCCCGAAGCATATATCACCGATATAGCTACTTATAAACGCAAAATTGAGGAAACATTCCGGTACGGAGGAGATCAGCTGCTGTTACAGGGCGGCCATCATCCCGACCTGGGCCTTTCTTACTATACCAACCTTTTCCGAAAGCTCAAGGAACTCTATCCCGCCTTAAAGCTGCATGCCCTCGGCCCGCCCGAAGTGGCCCATATTACCAAACTCGAAAAATCTACGCATCGCGAAATACTGGAAAAACTGAGGGAAGCAGGCCTGGACTCCCTGCCCGGCGCCGGCGCGGAGATCCTTACAGACAGGGTCCGCAGGCTGATCTCCAAAGGCAAATGCGGCGCCCAGGAATGGCTGGATATTATGCACGAAGCGCATAATGTCGGCCTTACTACCTCCGCCACCATGATGTTCGGACATGTGGAAACCATTCGTGAAAGATTTGAGCACCTGGTTAAACTAAGGGAGGTACAAGCTAAAAAACCGGAAAAGGCAAAGGGATTCCTGGCATTTATTCCCTGGACCTTCCAGGATGTGGATACCTTACTGGCCAGGATCAGGGGGGTGCATAACCTGACCACTCCCGGGGAATATATCCGTATGATCGCCCTGAGCCGGATCATGCTTCCCAATATCAAGAACATCCAGGCTTCCTGGCTTACCGTAGGTAAGCAAACTGCCCAGTTATGCCTTCAGGCCGGGGCCAATGATTTTGGAAGCATCATGATAGAAGAAAACGTGGTGAGCGCCGCCGGGGCTCCCCACCGGTTTACCTACAAAAGCATCCAGGAGGCCATCCGGGAAGCAGGTTTTGAACCCCAGCTCCGGAACCAGCAATATGAATTCCGGGAAATCCCCGCAGCTATAGAAGAGCAATTAATTGACTATTAGGCGACAGCCCAGTCTGGCGCTGGAGTCGTTGATAATAATCAAATTATGCGCAAATCCCCGGTTTTTTTTACCCCCGGCAGCCCGTGCCACAATACCGAACAGCGTTTTAAGTTATGGTAAGAGAAAATCCTTAGAAAAACCATGAACACTCCTTTAGGGAAGCTTGTACGCATATCTATTGTTATCGTTGCGCTGATCATTCTCTTTAATTTTTTTGGCTACTATCTTATACGGTCCAAATCGCAGGAAAATGAAAAGATCACCGTTACGCTAAATATAGCTGCGCGCCAAAGAACCCTGAGCGAGACCATTCTCAAAGACGCCATTTTACTCATTAATATCCCGCCTTCCTTACATAAACAGGTCAACCAGGAAGAAATAAAAAAATCGTTAGCGGTCAGCCTTCACGAATTTAACGCGAACAACCAGTTCCTCAGGGATCAAACGCCTTCCCAAGCGCTCCCTGCGCCGCCCAATGCTTTTAAAATAAAAAATATCTTTTCTAACGCCCAGGCATATGTAAAAGCCATTCTGGCGGTAGGAAATGAATTGGCAAATGCGGATTCCCTGCTCTTAAATCTCAACGGCTCGCTATATATGAGGGAGCTGCTGTATAGCGCGCAAAGATTCAATCCCCTGATGGAAGAAGCCATCGCTGTTTTTACCAATACCATAAATCAAAAAACACAGGAAGCGTCTATCGTTAATATCAGCAAACTCGTTTCCCTTCTTATCGCCCTTCTTTTGCTGGGCATACTGGTGCTTGAACCCTTATTTAAAACAAATCGTAAAAATTACCGTGAGCTGCAGGCGGCAAGAAATAAATTATTGCAGGAACAAAAATACCTGGCGTCTATTTTAAGTTCCCAAACAAATTTTGTGATAAGAATAGATTATAAAGGAAAGTTCAACTATACCAATAAAGAGTTTTTAAAAAAATTCGGCTACAAAGAGGGAGATATACGAAGCCTCGATTTTTATGCTATTATTTTTCCAAAAGATATTCCCAGGTGCCAGCTGATCATTGACGAGTGCTGGAAAAACCCGGGTACGCTTTATAAACTGCTTATCCAAAAGCCAAATAAAAACAATAAGAATCTGCTTTGGGTAGAATGGGAGTTTATCAGTCTCCAAAACGATTCAGGAGGGGTTTCTGAAATACAGGCCATAGGAGTCGACGTAACCGATAAAATGCTTGCCGAGGAAAGTAAGCATGAAACGGAACAGGCGCTATTGCACAGCGAACAGAAATTCCGCCTGCTGGCCGAACATTCCGAAGACATCATTACCGAACATCTTCTTGATGGAACCGTATTGTATATGTCGCCTTCTTTCTCAAAAATATTAGGATATACCAATGAAGAAGTAGTAGGAAATACAATAATGGACTTCATTCACCCCGAAGACATTCAACAGTTCGTGCTTTGGGAAAAGCTCGCCTCTTCGCTTGACGAGCCCGAATCATACACCTTCTGCTACCGGATTCAAAACAAAGAAGAAGAGTATATATGGCTGGAAAGCATCCTTAAGCCCGTAATTGAACACAACAGGGCTATCAAAGTGATGTGCACCTCGCGCAATGTCACGGAGAGAAAAAAAGTAGAAGCGGAAAGGGAACAGTTGCTGATGGAAATAAAACAATCCGAACAATTGTTACGCACAGTGATCAATTCTACGCCTGATTGGATATTTATCAAGGATCTCGGTCACCGGTTCCTGTTGGTTAATCAATCTTACGCCGATTGCCTTCACTTAAACCCCCAGGATTTTGTAGGAAAAAACGACCTGGAAATCGGCATTCCCGAAGAACTGATAAAAGGAGATCCCTTAAAAGGCATTCGCGGAACCTGGACCGACGACAGAGAGGTGATCAATTCGGGGAAAACAAAGTTCATCATGGAAGAGCCCGCCATAATGGAAGGCAAGCCCCAGGTGATGAGCACCGTTAAAGTGCCGCTTATAGATACGGAAGGATATGTGTGGGGGGTGCTCGGCTTCTCGCACAACATTACGGAAATGAAAAAAACAGAGGAGAATCTCCGTAAAAAAGACCAGCTCCTGCAGGCGGTAGCGGAAGCCACTCACCAGTTGATCATCAACAATAGCCTGGAAGAAGCCATAGGAGAAGCCATACAACTGCTGGGCATCAAAATGCAGGTGGATATCGTAAATGTTTTTAAGAACCATTTTGATCATACTACGCGACAGGTTCAGACCAGTCAAATGGTGCACTGGGACAGCCTCACCGGGGATGTGCTGAGCAATAACCCCGACTTTCAGAACAAGGAGCTGACCAATGAAACGGAAATGATCAAGACGCTAATGAAGGAAGATATCTTCTGCAGCCATACAAAAGATATCGCGGAGCCTTGCTTAAAAAAATATTTTGAAGAGAAAAAAGTAAAATCCGTCGCCGTAATACCCATCTTCACGCTTAACCAGTTCTGGGGCTTTGTTGGGTTCAGCGATTGCAAAACCGAAAGGGAATGGACCATCACAGAATTCTCTATCCTGCAATCTTTTTCTTCCACGCTTGCCGCGGCTATCGAAAGAAAACAAATGGAGCAGGAACTGGTGCAGGCAAAGGACATGGCCGAACTGGCCAGCACGGCTAAAAGCGAATTCATGGCGAATATGAGCCATGAGCTGAGAACGCCTATGAACGGCATCATCGGGTTTACCGATCTTGTCCTTACCACCGAACTGCATAAATCGCAACGGGAATACCTCGGTAACGTAAAAAAATCGGCATACGGACTCTTAGACATCATCAACGATATCCTCGACTTCTCCAAGATCGAAGCGGGCAAGTTGTTTATCGACAACGCCCCGCTGAGAATAGACGAACTGGTAGAAGAAACAGTAGATATCCTTAACGTCAAAGCTTATGAGAAAGGACTGGAGATGGTCTGTCATATCGACCCCAGGCTGCCCTCGCAGTTTAAGGGAGATCCCGTACGCATCAGGCAGATACTGGTGAACCTGCTGGGCAATGCGATCAAATTCACGCAGGAAGGAGAGATATTCATTTCCGTTATGCAGGCAGGCAAGATCTATCAAAAAGACAATAAGGGATTTCTCGACCTCGAGATCTCGGTTAAGGATACGGGCATCGGCATCACGAAAGAAAAAATGAGCAAGATCTTTGAAAGCTTTACGCAGGCAGACCAATCTACCACCAGGCGATTCGGCGGCACCGGCCTGGGCCTGACCATTTCCAAGAACCTTGCCGAACTGATGAATGGAGCCATTACCGTCGACAGCCAATATGGAAAAGGCAGCGTATTCACGCTTCATCTTCCGCTGGAAGTGGCGAACCCGAAACCCCAGATATCTTCCGAATACAAACCGCCCCTGAAAAAAGCGCTGATCGTCGACGATAACAAAACGAATCGCAGGATGATGCAGCAGGTGTTTGAATATTTTGAAATCCCCTGCGAAGTCGCTTCCGGAGCAAAAGAAGCGCTGATGATGCTCGAACGTTTTGACGCCGCGGGAGACCTGCCTGACATGGCCATTCTCGATCTTCATATGGAAGAAATGAACGGTATCGCATTATCCGCTGAGATAAGAAAAAAAACCCCTGCTCATCAACGCCCGCATATTCTTATGCTTTCCGCTATGGAGAAAAACAAATACCAGCAGGAAGCCGACGATGCAGGCATTTACAGCATGCTTACCAAGCCTGTCAAAGCATATGAGTTATATGCGTTGTTGTGTTCTATGGTTATTTCCACGCAGGCTGAGGAAAAGTCTGCCCCTAATATTCCAACCATCCGGCAGATAGCGGATACCGGCAGCATTATGGTGGTGGAGGATGATCCTATTAATATGATGCTGATCTCTGAAGTGCTGTCAAGAATGGGATTTCAGGTGATCAAAGCGGAAAATGGCAAAAAAGCGCTTGAGGTATTGCCGCTTCATTCGCCTTCGCTCATATTTATGGATGTGAATATGCCGGAAATGGATGGATTTGCCACTACAAAGCTGATCCGCAGGTTGCCCGAACCCTGGCGATCGATACCTATCATCGCGCTTACCGCCGACGCCATGACAGGCGATAAAGAAAGATGTATTGAAGCGGGAATGAATGATTATGTTTCGAAGCCCTTCCGCATTGAAGAAATTGAGGCGGCCTTGAAAAACAGTATTGCACAGGATTAGCAAGATAAAATTGAAGCGTAAGGAGATGGAAGACGAGGATGCGCAACCCCGGACAATAGCATCGCACAACATTAAAGAGGTCATCGGCCGGCGCATACAACCCCCTTGCGGTTGGCGCCGTCTTACCGCCATAAACAATCCAGGATGACCACTCAAAAAAAGCCCGTTTCATTGCTTTTCTGCCTGTTAATGGATCTTGCAGGGTACGCCAGCTTTGCGATCCCGGTTCTTGGAGAATTTAGCGATATCATCTGGGCGCCGGTCTCGGCCCTTATCTTCTATAAGACCTTCGGAGGCTGGAAGGGCGCATTCGGAGCAGTATTCAACTTTGTGGAAGAGATTTTTCCGGGATTGGATTTTATCCCCAGTTTTACCATAACCTGGCTCTTCAAGAACATTGTAAGCAGGTATAAGTCTTTTGCGATAAACCCATCCTAACGTTAGGATGCTCCAAAACGCTAATTTAACCGCCACGAAATATGGATGAGGCTGGAAGGGCCGCCAGGGCGTTACTTTCTTGCAATGATCCTTTTAAAGATCGGCGGCAGGACGGAATCATATCTGATCAACTGCTCCGGCGTACATATTTTTCTAACGTCCTTAAAATAACCAATCATTTTCAGGTCTACCTGCCGCTGGCGTTCCCCGATATCCGCCGCCCTGACCTGAAGAACAGAGTCGGAGACCGTAGAATCGTATGTCAGATTATAAAAGGATTCCTTGGCGGCAGTCAGCTCGTCAAGCATGGCCCTCATTTTGGGCCAATGATTTTTTTTCCTTTCTTCAAAGGCGGCCATTTGAAGCGTGTCGAAACGAACTTCTTTTTTAATTCTTTCCGTAAAGCTTTCCATTTTCGGAGGACCCTGAGGATGCTTTTTCCCCATCCTGAAAGTAAATACGAGCATTAATGCATTCGTCAATAAAAGGATGGCAATAATAGCAATAAACGCTTTGCTTTTGGAACCATTACTCATTAGGGCTGTACATTTTCAATATCATAAAAAATTGAATTCGCCCGAACATATTCATCAACAAAAGCCATTTCGCCCTGGCCGGAAAGAACATGATTGTCTGACGCTTTGTTATTCAGCGCTGCAATCGTATTGACCAGAACAATGAGCAATAAGCCAAAAACAGTTATAGCAGGTTTTGAAATTATCCCGCTGATATTTTCCCATACGCTTCTTTTATCCCTCTCCATCCTGGCCCTTAGTCTTGTAAAAAAAAACGGGCCGGGATCTGCTCTTTGAATGCCATCCAGGCTATTCAAGGCTTCCTGCGCTTTCTTTTCCAAATAAGATGTATTGTCCATAATATAATTTGACGTGAAACAGCGTAAAAACTTGTGTTATTCCTTGTTTTGGCTATAATAATCTTCCAATGATTTCCGTAGGTTTTTCCTTGCCCTGTGCAGCAACGACTCCACCGAAGCAACCGTTGTTTTCATTATTTCGCTGATCTCCTGGTAACTTAACCCTTCCAGCCTGTTTAAAGTAAACGCAATTTTTTGATTATCAGGAAGTTTTGTTGTTGCCTGCAACAAAACCCTTGCCTTTTCCTTATTATCCAGGGATACGCCCGGATGGTCGAAATCGGGGGGATCATGAATAAGTTCTTCATTAGGCCCAAAAAGGCTTTGAATGAAGGCAAAACGCTTCTTGCGTTTTTTTTTACGGAGATGATCCATCGCCTTTGAAACAGTGATCCGGTATAGCCAGGTAGACAGTTTCGACTCGCCTTTAAAGGCGTTAATAGATTCATAGAGCTGAAGAAAGACCTCCTGCGCCACGTCTTCAGCGTCTTCTGCATGCTGAACGATCCCGATCGCCGTATTATACACCAGGGCCTGAGTGTCCTCCACGATCGTTCTAAAAGCAGCTTCGTTTCCCTGCTTTAATTGCTCAATTAAATTCCATTCATTCAAAAGTCCGGGATTATTGCAGTAAGCGATATTACGCAATTTATGCGGTCTCCCAAGTAAGCGGACTGTTATTTTCCGGGGCCGGAAGATGGCTGAACGCTCCCCCAAACGGGCAAGCCGCTATTCTCCCATCCCGGTACTTCGCAAATCCAGGCATAAACGTTCCCCGATCCATTATAGGTTATTTTCCCTCTGTTTGCTCAGCCGGCCATGGCGGTTTGTATGTCGCCCCGATCCGCGGCTGGCTATTTTCCTCCAAAGTTTTTCAGTTTGTAACTGAAAGTCAGCATAAAATACTGCTGTAAAACCTGGGTTTGCAGATCTTCTATATAGGTTTCCGTGGCTGTCCTGCTAATGCTCCGGTTCTGTTTCAATAAGTCAAAGACCGATAGTTTTAACTCTCCTTTCTGCGCTTTCAGGAACTTTTTGCCGGCGCTGATATTCCACAACCAGAAATTCTGATTAAACCCGTCCGTAAGTCCCCGGTAAACCTGGTTGTTCACATCATTCTGAAGCGACCAGCCATTCTTACTCAATAAGTTAAGCTCAAATCTCGCTACCTGGTTAAAATAATGGTTATTCAATTCCGGCTGAATGGAATTCTTAACATCA
>JAEUVR010000411.1 GCA_016786785.1 Chitinophagaceae bacterium | reverse complement strand
CCGACCTTATCGCGAAGTTCTTCCTGCGCCTTGATCTGTTTTCTGATGGCTGCATGCGCCATTTCGAGGGCTTCGACCAGTTCTTCCTCGCTGCATTCTTTCGCCTGGCCTTCCACCATCATGAGGTTTTTTTCGGTAGCGGCAATAATAAAATCAAGCGTCGTTTCGGCCAGCTGGCTCCTGGTGGGGTTGATGATGAACCCGCCATTGAGTTTCGCGATCCTCACTTCGGAGATAATTTCTTTAATAGGGATATCTGAAACGGCCAGCGCTGCAGAAGCGGCCAGGCAGGCCAGCGAATCGGGCATTATTTCGGAGTCGCTGGAAACCAGGGTAACCAGCACCTGCACATCGCACAAATAGTCTTCGGGAAACAAGGGCCTCAGCGCGCGGTCAATTAACCGGCTGGTCAGTATCTCATAATCATTGAGCCTTGCTTCGCGTTTAAAAAAGGATCCGGGGATCCTTCCGGCGGAAGCGAATTTTTCGGAATAGTCCACCGAAAGCGGGAAAAAATCCTGTCCTTCCTTGGGCTCTTTATTGGCGACTACAGTAGCCAGGATGATACAGTTTCCCTGGCGTACAGTGACGGCGCCATCTGCCTGCCGGGCAAGTTTTCCGGTTTCGATGGTTACTGTCCGCCCGTCGCCTATATCAAAAGTTGCATTTATCGGTTGAGAAAGCATATGCTAAATAAGTTTGTAGATTAACGCTTGAGAACATTCAAATCAAAACAACTATTCCCAACCGGATATACAGTTGGGAATAGGCGTTCTGTTATACATAAAATAAATTACTTTCTTAAACCAAGTTTTTCAATGAGCGCGCGATAACCCTGAAGATCGCGTTTGCTCAGGTAGGTCAGTAAACTCTTACGCTGTCCAACTAATTTCATCAGCCCCAGATGAGTAGAGAAATCTTTTTTATTTTTCTGCAGGTGTGAGGATATATTGGTGATGCGTTCGGTTAATAAAGCGATCTGGCCTTCTACAGACCCGGTATTTTTGGGAGTACCCCCAAATTCTGTGAAAATGGATGAAACCTTTTCTTTTGTTAAATACGACATCTAATTTGTTTTAATACATCTGAATATAAGGCGGCAAAGGTAAACAATAATTTGGTATCTAAACTTATAGACAGGTGATTTTTTTTCTATTCTTTGCGCTTAATATTGCTGTATGTCATATCGTTTTGCCATCGTCGGCTGCGGGAGGGGAACAAAGGACCTGGACGGCGGTATTTTATTTACTCAGTCCAGTCATTTTACCGATCTGCTTTACTGGTTCCTGGGCGATATAAAAGCGGTTTCCGGGCTAATTATATACACAAGGACAGCATAGCATTTGAAGATACCGGGATCGCCAATATCGTTATGCACAACGGGGTGATGGGCAACATCCATTATACGATCAATAGTTATAAGCAGAATATGGAAGGTTCATTCACCTTTTTCGGAGAAAGGGGAACCTTAAAGATTGGCGGTCAATACCTCAACGAAATTGACTATTTTTCCGTAGAAAATGAAGAAAACCCGGTTCTGGAAGAGGGAAAACCTGCTAACCAATACGGCTTTTATCAGGGCAGCATGAGTAATCATCATATTGTTTACCAGGAACTCATTAAAAGCCTGGATAATCCGGGTTACCCGTTCCTGGAAGCTTCCGAGGCATTAAAATCCGTAGAGATCATCGAAAAGATCTACGCTGCCTCTCCCTTCGTGTCCTTGTCCGAACGATCTTAACCATGCATCTGCAAAAGAGAATATTTTTTACGGTCACCAATGAACTGCGTTATGACCAGAGAATGATCCGGATCTGTACGGCCCTGGCCGGCGCCGGCTACCAGGTAACCCTGGTAGGAAGAAAACTGCGCGACGCCCCCCCACTGCCGGATCAATCCTTTCTTCAAAAAAGACTGTTTTGCTTTTTCACCAAAGGGGCTGCATTTTATGCAGAGTTTAATATCCGGCTGTTCTTTTACCTTCTTTTCCGGCGGATGGATATGGTCTGCGCCATAGACCTGGACACCATACTCCCCTGTTATTTTATCTCCCTGGTAAAGAGAATACCCCGCGTGTACGATGCGCATGAATTGTTTTGCGAGATGAAGGAAATAGTTACCCGTCCGCGTATTCATGCTATTTGGAAAAGGATCGAACGATTCTGCGTTCCCCGGTTTAAGCGCGGGTACACGGTGAATGCGCCTATTGCCGCGGCATTTAAGGAAATGTATGGGGTCGACTATGCTGTAATACGGAACATAGCTTTACTGAAACCCCTGGATATCCCGCCAAAGCCGGAGCGGTATATCCTTTACCAGGGAGCGGTGAATGAGGGGCGAAGCTTTGAAACGCTTATCCCCGCTATGCTGCAGGTAGACGCCCGCCTGATAGTTTGCGGGGACGGCAACTTTAAAAGACAGGCCGAACAATTAACACAACAATACAACCTTGAAAAGAAAGTGATCTTCGCCGGCAATATCCCTCCTGAAGAACTGTGTACATATACGATCAATGCCTGGGCGGGCGTAAACCTTGTTGAAAACCGGGGGCTGAATAATTACTATTCCTTAGCCAATCGTTTTTTTGATTACCTGCACGCGGGCATTCCGCAACTATGCGTTGATTACCCCGCTTATCGCGAAATAAACAATATCTGCCCTTTTGCTGTTTTAATTGATAATCTGAGCCCGGATGCTATTGCCCGCGCGCTCAGCAAGCTTTTAAACGACGATCAATTATATGCCGATCTGCAACAAAACTGTCTGAAGATGCGGCTTCAGTTGAACTGGCAGGAAGAAGAAAAAAAACTGATTGCTTTTTATCAAAATCTTATGAGGCCGGTTGGATAAATATTTACATATCGTTTGCCTTGACGCGCCTTACCCGGTGAAACACGGAGGCCATTTTGATTTATTTTATAAATTAAGTCCCCTGTGTAAGGCAGGCGTGAAAATAATATTGCATTGCTTTGAAAACGAGAACGGCAGAAGCGAGGAGCTGAATAAATTTTGCGAACAGGTATTTTATTACCGGCGCGAAAAAGGCAGGGCCGGTTTTTCCCTGAAGCTCCCCTATATTGTTGCGTCGAGAAGAAATGCAGCGCTAAGGGAAAGGCTGCTGAAAGACGATCATCCTATTCTTTTAGAGGGCGTGCATTGCAGCTACTTATTGCAGGATGAAAGGTTTAACGGCAGGAAGATACTGCTACGTCTGCACAATGTAGAATCCATCTATTACCGGCAGCTATACCATGCCGCCCCGGCAGGATTTAAAAAATGGTATTATCTCTATGAAAGCGTCCTGTTGAAAAAATATGAGTCGTTCCTGGCTTCCAAAGCGCCGCTTATCCTTGCCGTATCAAGAAAGGACGAGCATATTTATCGCAATGCCTTTGGCGCCAGGCATATCGCCTATCTTCCCGTGTTCACGGGCTTTGAAGAAGTGTCTGCAAAAGAAGGCGTCGGTTGTTTTTGCCTGTACCATGGCAATTTATCTGTGCCTGAAAATGAAAAAACGGCGATCTGGTTATTGGAAAAAGTATTTAATGATATTCCTATTCCTTTCCTGGTCGCCGGAAGAAATCCTTCTTCCCGGCTTGCCCGCATTATCGCGAAAAACCAAAATGCCGGCCTGATGGCCAACCCATCGGATGAGGACATGCGCGATATGATCAGCAAAGCGCAGATGAATGTGCTGCCTTCATTTAACGCGACCGGCGTTAAGCTGAAGCTGCTGAACGTGTTGTTCAACGGCAGGCACTGCATTGTCAATGACGCGGCGATTGAGGGAACGGGCTTTGAGCCTGCCTGTCATGTGGCGGGCAATGCAGAAGGATTTAAAAGTATTATTGCACAACTGTACAACCGCCCGTTTTCGGAAGAGGAAATAACGCTTAGGAAAAAGCTATTGGCGGGCGTTTTTGATAATGAGAAAAATGCGTTGCGGCTTATTCAATGGATATGGTAGCGTTATCAAGCACCTTTCCTCTTTCAGTGCGCACCATTCTTGCAGGGAATTTATTGATCACAATATAATCGTGGGTGGCCATGATGATGGAGGCGCCATAGTCGCGGCAGATCTGAAATAACAATTGCATGATCTCATCGGAGGTTTCAGGGTCCAGGTTGCCCGTGGGCTCGTCGGCCAGGATTAATTTGGGAGAGTTTAACAAGGCCCTGGCGATATCAATACGCTGCTGCTCGCCGCCGCTCAGTTCGAAAGGCATCTTAAATCCCTTTGATTTTAATCCTACCTTATCCAATACGTCGATGATCTTTTCATCCATCAGCTTTTCATCCTTCCACCCTGTAGCGCGGAGTACGAACTTAAGGTTATCATTCACGTTGCGATCTGTAAGCAATTGAAAATCCTGGAATACCACGCCCAGGTTACGACGGAGAAAAGGCACTTTCTTCCAATCCATTTTTCTCAGGTCAAAACCCACCACGGTGCATTCTCCCTCGGTAAGCGGAAGATCGCCGTATAAGGTTTTCAGTAGGCTGGATTTCCCCGTGCCTGTCTTTCCGACAAGGTATACGAACTCTCCTTTTTTTACGGTCAGGTTTACATCCTGTAAGATCAGGTTCTTTCCCTGGTATATATTTACATGGCTTAATTCTACGATATTGTCCTCCATAGTTATATTGATTAGATATTGGTAAAGATAATCGATACAAACGGCAATCAGGCCTTCAGCTTCAAACTTACCGGATCCCAGCCGACGATCTTATTGTCAAAATAACTGTTGTTACACAACAAGGCCGGCGCCGCTGCGCGATAGCCGAAAAGGGCGTCCTCGCTTACTTTCCCCTTGACGCGCATGGCGTTGAAAAGATTGTAAAAATGATCGAAGTGCGCGCCCTTGTAACCCTGCTCCGCATCATAAACCAGTTTGTCGGGCGATTGCATCTGTTTTCTTTCATACGTATAGACTTTGCCCGAATCTTTTTTGGTTTGCGTTAATGGATCGGAAGCGTCTACATTATGCTTATTGCGGTACACGGTTACCCTGTCCCATTCTACGGTCATAGATCCCTCGTCCCCTACCATCCTGAGGTAGTTAGTGCCTCCGGTTCCATCCACAAAGTTCACGCGCAGAGAGAGGTTGAATGGCGAATGCTCTTTTGTTTCGGGATAATCGAACATGCCCAGCAGGATATCCGGCACTTCTCTTCCATCTTTCCAGTATCTTAATCCGCCGGTAGCCATGATCTTATTGGGACCCATGGAATTAGTGATAAAATGCAGGCTGGAGAAGAGGTGTACGAACAGGTCGCCGGAAACGCCGGTGCCGTAATCGCGATAATTTCTCCATCTGAAAAACCTTACCGGATCAAAAGCCCTCTTCGTAGTATTGGAAATAAACGCATTCCAGTCTACCGTCGACGGCGAAGCGTCTTCCGGAATCGGATACTGCCATGCCCCGAAAGGAGACATTCTCGCCCAGAACCCTTCGGCGTAATTTAATTTACCTATGGCGCCGTCTTTAAGCAACTCTTTTGCTTTTTCGTTTCCTAAGGAACTGACGCCCTGGCTGCCTACCTGGTAAACCACATTGTTTTTTTGTTGGGCGGCTACTACTGCAGGCCCCTCGCTGATATCGTGTACCATGGGCTTTTCGCAGTACACCGACTTACCCTTATTCATGGCGGCGACAGAAATATCCTTATGCCAGTGATCGGGCGTGGCAATGATCACGGCGTCGATATCCTTGCGTTCAATTATTTCACGGTAATCGCGGGTGGTATAAATGTCTTTCCCCCATTTCTTTTTCGCCTCTTCCAGTCTTCCGTCATAAAGATCGCAGGCGGCTACCAGCTTTACGCCGGGAACCGTTATGGCGGTATTGGTATCGGCGCTTCCCATGCCGCCCGCGCCTATCACGGCGATCTGGATATGATCATTGGCGGCATAACGAAGCGGGTTGCGGGTCAATGTCTTTATAGCCGGCGCGTTTTCGCCCGCCTGCGCCAGAGACGGAAGCAGGGTCATACCGGCCGCGCCCTTGGCAAATTTTTCTAAAAATGATCTTCTCGACTGCGTATTAAGCTGTTTTGGCATCTATGATGATTTTGTATGATAAACTCTTAAAAAATTTTTGTCAAGTTATGAATAAAACCAATCTTAAGAATGGGAATCTGCTTTTTAGTAGCGACTCAATTTGAATATTTATCCGAAGCCCGTAAAGCGCTAAGGTTGAGGCCGGGTCTTTTAAAATCTTGTTCGGCAAGATCGTCTGTGCGGTTCCTTAAAGCATTAGGACTGAAACCAGGTCGCTATTTGTTTTTTAAGGCAAGCGAGGACTGGAAACATAAAAAAATCCCCACAGGCTGGCTGTGGGGAATATTTTGTCGCTGTATGGGATTACTTACAGCGCGTTTCCAATGGGGGATACGGACATTGGCTCTTGCATCTACATACGGTTCGGATACCCGGGTTCAGGGTTTATAAACATAGGGTTTAGGGGTTCTCAAAGAATACGATTAACAATTGGACGGTTTAAGTATGGATATGGATTCTTTTGCACAGTAAAGATGGCGCGATTCCAACGCCAGTCCAATTAATAAGAAAGGGTTTTCCACAATGTTGATAATTATTTTAATAAACAATAAGGAGTTATACTTATAGCAGTATGTTTTACGCTGGTCGGCCCTGGTAGTATTACGATGGTTTTATTTGGCATAAATACTATATTGTTTATGCTAAGCTCCAAATGATTAGCTTACGTTATCTTGTTTCAGACAACTCCTAACCGTTAGCTCGCATATGAATGATAAACTTTTTCATCTTGGCTTATGTATGGCGGGATCCATATCTGCAGGCGCCTATACGGCCGGCGTAATGGACTACCTGACCGAAGCGCTTCAAAAATGGGAACAGGAAAGAGGAAAAGAAGATATTCCCGATCACCGGACGGTCATTGATCTACTGGGCGGCTCCTCGGGAGGCGGTATTACTTCCGCGATCTCCTTGTTTGCCATGCAGGATAAGATCAATCATTACCGGTTGGAAAACAACCGGCCGGTTTCGGAAGGCAGGAATATTTTTTGGGATACCTGGGTGGAACTTAGCGAACAGGATATTTTTGAACAGATGCTTGCTCCCGGCGATATCAGCGAGGGGTATGTGCCTTCCCTGATGAATACCCGTTTTATAGACGTCGTAGCGGACAAATTCAAAAAGTATATTCATGAGCTTGCTTTGCATAACCAGGGTATCCCCCCTTATCTCTGCGAGCAAGCCGAATTGTTCCTTACGCTTTTTAATATTACCGGCATTAAGTACCAGCTCCATACCAAGGCATCCGCTTCAGGAGCGCAATGCGCTTTTGAACACCGCGATATTGCTCATTTCCGCTGGGGCGATCAACCCGGAGCGGATGGGCGGATGGAGTTGTCCTACAATCAGCAGGAAAACCTGGAATCCTTGCTGATGGCGGCTCCGGCTACCGGCGCGTATCCTATCGGACTGAAAGCAAGACTGCTGAAAAGAAAAGCCCATTACTTGTGGGAGCATCCCTTCATCAATAAAGGGAGTTTTAAAAAAGAACATATTCAGTTGAATGAAAAAGACGGTTATTACCTGTCTATGAACGCTGATGGCGGCATGATCAATAATGAGCCCGTAGAACTGATGAGAGATATTTTGCTGTCTATGCGGAAGCGATATTATAAAGATCTGGATAAGGACAGCGCTCCCGAAGGTTTAACAAATAGCGCCGTTATATTGATTGACCCCTTCCCTTCCCTGGACATGAAGCTGAGAGAACCTTCCGAACTGCGCGTCCATATTAAGCATTTTGCTCCTGAACTGTTTTCGGCTATGCGTTCCCAGTTGCTGTTTGACGCCAAAAAAGCCCTTGATGCCTATAATAAAGAAAATTACGGTCTTTACCTGGTGGCCCCGTCAAAGGATGATACGCGCCCCGAATATGCGATCGCCTGCGGATCGCTGGGCGGGTTTGGCGGATTCCTGAATAAAGATTTTCGTATTCATGATTTTTTCCTGGGAAGAAAGAACTGTCAGAGCTTTCTGAGGAAGTATTTTGTTGTGAATATGGACGAAACGGGGGAAGACCGGAAATGCGTAGAAGCGGTAATAAAAGGATATTCCAATGAAAAGGCGTTGCAACGTTTCCAGCGAACGGATGAAAAAGGAAGATGGGTGCCGATCATCCCGGAAATAAGCGTTCAGGGGCCGTCGGATATTGCAAATGACGTTAACCAGGAGCCTTATTTTCACTTTGATCCCCTGCCTGAGGACTATCTCCTGAAATACCAGAGCCAGGTAGGGAAAAGATACCAGAACATCTCCGGCAACCTGTTTAAAACAGGATTTCCCTGGAACGTTCTCGTAAACCTAACGACCTTATTTACTCGAAAAAAGATCAGCTCCCAGTTGCTTAAATATATCGCCACGGACTTTAGACGAAGAAAGCTGATGAAATAAAGATCCTTACTGCGCAGCCTAAGTTTGCGCTCCGACTGGGGTATTGGCCCATTTTAAATTTTTGTACCGGGTTACATAAAGCGTTAAAGCTGGAACAGAATCGTTGCCGGACTGTGCATATATGAGTTTTGTGGTTATTTTTGTATCGAATGAGACGCATAGTTCTATTGTTCCTGGCAGCGGCGAACGCGTGTTATGGGTATGCCCAGGGTTATCAGGCTATTCACGGCTCGCAGTACCCTAGCAGTCTGAATACCGCAGCCAATCCCGCTTCTATTGTCAACGCTCCTTATACTTGGGATGTCGCGGTTTTTGGAGCCCAATACCAGACCATCTCCAATACCGTAAGCGGAAGAAATTTCCCCTCCTTCCTGCTAGAACCTGACGCCCCCTATTATGCCAATAGCGGTAATTTTAAGCGAGCGGCGGCGGCCAATATCAATATGCGCCTCCTGAATGCAAGGATCTCCTTAAACGAACGCCATGCTATTGCTTTTGGCGCTAATATGCGCGGGTATACCCAGGCGAATACAGGCTCTTTAAACTATAATGATTCGGTAAGAGGTCCTATTACCTTTATTTATTATAACCAGTCGGCCCGTAATTTAAGTCTCCAGGCGACAAGCAGCGCCTGGATGGAGTTATTTGCCACCTATGGAATTACGCTTGCCGATAGGTCAAACGACCGTTTGAATGTCGCCCTTACCCTAAAAGTATTGCGAGGCATATCAGGCGCGCATGCCAGCTTGTCCAACCTGGACGTTAACGCATCCGCGCAGGATGGCGAGGAGACTTATACCCTGGCCGGCGGAGAAGCGATATATGGGTATTCTCATACGCATGATGATCCCCGTTATAACTCCGGGTTTACCGCAAACCCCCGGCAGCTGTTAAAAAAGAGCCGTTCAGGATTGGCGTTTGACCTTGGACTGGAATACATCATTAAGGAAGACGGCTTTACCAATGTTTTTGACGATGACCGGCCCGATGGCTATTTATGGAAGATCGGCGTATCCATCCTGGATATCGGCTGGAATAATTTTCTTTACAGCAATGAGAGCAGAAGGTTTTCAGAAGTTAGAGAAGGGATTACCGGCAACGAGTTGCTAACGAAGTTTGCAGCGGTCAGAAACCCCCGTTCTTTTAACGATAGCCTGGCGACTATTGTAAGGCATTCCGACGCCCTGAGCGGCCAATTCCGCATCCTGACCCCGGCCCGATTAAAAATAAATGTAGACAGGCATTTGTCCGGCAATTTTTATATCAACGGCGAGCTGTCTGTTAACCTGCCCTCCTTGCTGGCCAAAGACAAATTGTTTGTACAGGAGTCGCAGGTATTGGCCATTACGCCTCGTTGGGAAACCAAGAGGTTGGGGATATACATGCCTTTGCAATACAACAGACAGGGGAATGTATGGGTGGGCGGCGCCGTTAGAATCGGCCCGCTGCTGATGGGTTCTCACCATCTGTTGAACGCCTTCTCCAGGAAGAATAATATCAGCGGCGGCGCTTATCTCGCGCTGATCATCCATCCTTCTCAGTTGAGGGTCTCCGGTCGGAATAAACAGTATGAATGCCCCGTATTTTAACTCAGAAAGAGATCAGGAAGAATTTTTTGATGACCAGCCCTATAAATATACACATGCTGATGCTGAGCAGCGTGCCTATGACCAGGTATTCTGTTTTTGTTTCGGGGCGGTCTTTTTCGTTGAACCGGATGATCCCCTTGGTTGCGATGAGTAAACCGATCGTTTCATATTGATCCAATACCACCAGCGTAAGGATGATCAACCTTTCGATCATGCCTATCCACTTGCCCGCATTGGCAAGGCTTTCTGCATTGTCTATTTTTTCTCTCCATTTTTTTGTGGCCTCCCCTATTAAGATGCCGGCGGGTACGGTTTGAAAAACATAGGCGGCGAGCAGTATCCAGAAATCAGGATTGTTATTTAATCCGGCGACGGCGAACCTGATATCATCCCATCCAAAGAAATTGAAATACCAGCAAGCCAGTATGACCAGGATATGCAATAGCTGATCTGTGAAGAAATAGATGAATGATTTTTCCCGGTAAGACTTCCATCCGTCGATCAGGGTATGCGAAATAAGAATGACCAGGGCTGTCAGCCAATATGCCCATCCGATCAATATATATGCCGTCAACGCGGTAATAAAACCATGCAGGTATAAATAACCGGAAGAAAAATGTTTCCTGTTCCGGTCTTCAACCCAGGTTTTAGGCTGTAGGATAAAGTCGGTTAACAGGTGAGCCAGTATGAGTTTACATAACCAGATAAGCGCTGTCATGAAAGTTGTTCTGTTATTTTTTCATAATGATGCAATACCCTCGCGATCTCGTTCCATCTTCCGGAGCTCACATGCTGATGTATGGTGCTTTTGGATTTTTGCAGTTTATCGGCCGTTTCCTGCTGCGTATGTCCTTTTAACAATTCAACAATCACCTCGGCCTGTTTAGCGGTCAACTCCCGGAAAATGGCGTTGATATAATCAGAGATGACCAGCAATCCTGCATTGGCGAGATCATTGGCAGAGGTGATGATCAGCCTGTCGTCAGACTTTTCCAGGTTGTCGAACGATCTTCCCGATAATATAAAAGCTTCTCCTTTTGCAGATCCCGGCGTATTTACCGACCCTTCTACCTGTCCTAATCCTATGCCTATCCTGATATCCGATATGGGCGCGTTTTCTTCGGGATCAAGGCTTAATGCCGTTGTTCGGCATAATAATGCCAACTGCAATGCAGCTTTTCCTTCTTCAAGGTAAACCTGAAAACTATCGCCCCGGTAAAACTCAAACTTATAAGGTTGTAAGATGTCGTTTAAGTTATGCAGTAGCTTTTTCTCCGCCGCCGGCGGAAGCTTTGTTGAATTTACAATATCTCCGGTTATTACAGAATGAACAGGCATCAGGTTTGTTTGGTTGAATGTACGAATTTTTCAAATATTCGTGCATTTAAACGAACACTTTAATATATTCGTGTTTTTATACGAATTTTAATATTATTCGTATAACTGGACGAACTTAATGGATTTAGTTGAATGATGATTTTTATTATCTTTCCGAACAAAGGCATGATTATGAAAATATTGATCTTGTTTTTTGCTTTAGCAGGCGGTCTTTCCGGCTATGGCCAGGTAGTGTCCGATTCTTTGATGGTAGACGGTCATTACAGGGTCTTTCATTTTATACCAAAAGGCAAACAGGGCTATTCCGACCTCGTATTTGTGTTGCACGGATCCGGCTCAAGCGGAAAGGCGATGATAGAACGCACTGCGAAAATGAGCGCGCTTGCCCAGGCGGAAAATGCCTTGCTGGTGTATCCGGATGGATATAAAAACTACTGGAATGAATGCCGCAAACAGGCAAATTCTATTGCTAATATTGAAAACATCAATGAGGAAGATTTTTTTAAGGGGATGATCGCTTATTTCGAAAAGCATTACCAGATCAATCCCAAGAACGTATTTGCGGTTGGATCTTCAGGAGGCGGGCATATGGCCTATAAACTGGCGATCACGCTTCCCCATGCTTTCAGGGCCATTACCGCATTGATCGCTAACTTGCCTGACGAACCCAATATGGACTGCCCGCCTGCTACGGTTCCCATGCCGGTAATGATCGTTAATGGAACGGAAGATAAAACCAATCCTTATGGCGGGGGAGCGATGGGCGCCCTGGGCAATGGTATTACCTTAGGAACGGTCAGGTCTACAGATCAGACCTTTGCGTTTTGGGCAGGGCTGGCAGGCTATTCGGGCAAGCCTAAGAAAAAGCGCCTTCCGGACCTGGACCCATCCGACGGGAAGATCATCGAGCGCTATACTTACCGCAAAAGGAATAAACCTGAGGTCGTCCTGTTAAAAGTGATCGGCGGCCAGCACAATTATCCCAATGATATCGACGTATTCGTGGAAGCCTGGCAATTTTTTAAAAGACAAAAAGCAAACTAACGATTATCTAGTCAATCAATTAGCAGTAAGGCGAGGCGGGATCCGGTTGTTCAGGCGTATAAACGGGTGTTCCGATCAACCAATTAATGGAAAGGCAAAGGCCCGCGTATCCTGCTGATCGGCGGCGGCACATTCAATAATTGTTGCCTATACGCATACGAAGGATCTTCTTCCAGGATCATATTTCCTAATGATTATTTACGGATGGCAGCCCGGATAGCAGGGGCTAAGGCATCGGCAATACGCATCATGCCCAGGTCGTTGGGATGCACCCCGTCGACCGTTCCTTCATAGTCGTTTCCTGTAAGGTTATCGCCTTTTTTGTAATACAAGCTTTTGATACCCGATTTTTTAAGCGTTTCATAAGCCCGCCTGAGCTCGGCCCTTTTCTTATCGACATCCTGGTTTTTATTGGCCTTGAAAAAATCAGTATCATAATGGAATCCCTCAACGAGTAATATGGGAATGCCAGGTTGCCGGCTTTTTAGCAGGCGTACGAGATTGACGGCGCCGTCATATATCAGTTCCGCCTTGGTGTTTGGGTTGCAGTCTATCACGTATAAAGCGGCATTGACGCGAGCCATCCCATCCCCCACCGATGAATCAAAAGTGCCGTTGCCGCTAAAACCCATATTAATAAAGCTGCGGTCTAATCTGCGGGATAGAATATTGGTAAACGCCAGCCCGGGCCGGGAAGCGCATCCGCCCTGTGCAATACTGCTTCCATAATACACTACCGGCTTATTGCTGAGGAGTTTTGGATCCTTAGGCGCGGAAATGACCGCTCCGGTATTGACGCCGATAGATAGCGACTCGACGCCGTCATAGAGGGGGAGATTTAAAACATATTCCCTTTCAAGGCCATCGCCATTGTTCAGGAGAAAGGCCTGGTTGGTTTTTTCCCTGGGAAACCCGGTGCCTGCGTATTGCCAGCGATCTTTCTCATAGGCATACAGATCCACGCCTTTTACCCCGGTAGCCGCCATATGCGGCATGCCTGCATCATTCAGCGGCGTCCATCGAACGGCGATCCGGGTAGCGTTTGTACGAAAACGAATAGATATACCCGCCGAATGTAGCGACAGGTTCCATACTGGTTTGCGCAGGCTCCCGCTGTCTGCGTAAGGGAAACGATGGTAGTTTTTTTCATCATGGAACTTCCCTATAATAGGAAATGAATGCCCGTCATAAAAAGTCAGCGAATCTTCAGGAGGCTGAGAGCTATTGATATGGCCAAAGGCGTTCGTATGAAGCGATGCCGATAAAACGATTAGTAGCGTTAGAAAAAGAAAGGTGTTTTTCATACAAGCATTTAATTAATGCAGTCAAAGTAACGTTAAAAAACACGATGGCCAAACGATTTCCAGATTGAATGGCTTAGGGTCTTAGATCCCGGCGCCGGATAGGCTGTAAAACCCCGGCGCATACATACCAGGAAGTCCTGATTGGATCTTTTGAAGGAGGTATTCGAGGCGACTGTGTTCTATAGCCATAATTGTTGGAACCCGGCAGGATGTACATAATGGGAAGAAGCAGGCAATAGGATCGGCGATCCGGCAACAGCATTTTCTGCCATTACCGGGATCGTCGGAACAGGGCATATCGCTTATCGTATCAGCGTAAGCTTGCTGTTCTCCGTGAGCTTTATTTCTTTCTTAGCGCTTCCTGAAATGACCGTAAAAGGCGATAAGGACGCGTTTTCCTTTCCGTTTACCGAAACGGCCGGCAGCGTTGTTTCCAGTCGGCCGTTACTGTCTGTTTTTCCTTTAAAAACCTCGGCTTTGTTTTTATCCAGGATAACGATATCCGCTTCTTTGACCGGGTTGCCTTTTTTGTCTTTTACCAGCGTTTCCAGCGTCCAGTAAAGGGTATAGCTGTGCGGTTGGTCGGTAGCTTCAATATCAAATGCAGCGCCCCGGACCTCATTAGACCGGAACTCGATATTTTTGGCAAAAGAATCGCCTCTTTCCGCCCATCCCATGCGGATAGCCTTAAACTTCGGGTTTGGCAGGGACGACCGGATGATGGTATTGTTATACATTTTCGTATTGGCCGTACCTCCATAAGGCGTAGCGAGCCAGGCTGCGGGAACATTGGTTGTGATACGATTATTATAGAACTGGCCGCCGAACCCGCCCGTTCCACCGCAGACATAAAAAGCAGCGGCCTGGGCCTTCGAATCAGGATCGAGATGATCTACTATGATATCATTTCCGAAAATATAATTGTCGCCGCCGCTGGCGCTATAATACACCGCCCAGGACATGGGAATATAGTTGTCCGGCTTAGGTTGATTGGCTACCGTTATCATGATCTTATTGCTGTAAAACCGGTTCCCGACGCAGCCATTTTTAGACCCCGGTTTCGCATTGTAATCTGCTATCCTTATCGCCGCCGTGCTGTATTCTTCGTGTCCGTATTCGCAGGTTGGAGGAGAAGAGCGGATCTTAATGGTATTGTTAAAGATGTCAATATATCTTTGCCTGTAGATCTCTATGCCTGAACCAACCTCGGGCTCGATGATGTTATTAAAGATCTTTGAGCTGTCGCCCATTGCCATAATGCTATAGTGGTTGGTAACCATCTGGCGGTTTGCAAAGTAATTATGGTGTATGCTGGAATGTTTGCCTTTGAATACAAGGCATCCTTGTCCGCCGTAAAATTCTGAAAAAGAAACTTCGGAGGGCGCATCCTGACCCCTGATATCTACTGCATAGAAGCTGCTGCCATGGCGGCTGATGATAAATGGCGATTTAACGTCAAACTTACAATTGACGATCGTCGCCTGAGGAACGTCCACGGCAATGGTATTGATCCCTGAAGTGACGATCTTCAGGTTTTCCAGGACGACTTTCACCTCGTCGGCGGTAGACTGCACCCCCCAGGAAATAGCCCCCTCTACCCCATTTTCTATAGAGCCGTTTTTGATGGTCACGGTACCCCTTCCTTTTGCTACAGGGATCCCCGGCAAAGGCGTTCCTTCCTGTGGATCTTCCGTATAATCAAAGAATGCCGAGTACTTGTTGATTCCGGAAATATGATCGTAATGCCCCATGGCATAAGTTCTGCCTACAATGCCGATGCCTGCGTCAAAAGCAGGGCGAATATCTATTTCATCTACCAGGCAATCCGAATCCGCCCTTACGCGTACCCGGTACTTACCTGCCGGAAGTTTGTTTAGATGCGCAAACACGTATCCGCCGCCCAAACGAGGAGATCTTTTTTCTACCGGGCTGCTGAGCAGCTTTCCGTCCGCATATTCGGTGATGCATCTGACCTCATTGCCTTTTTCATCCTCTACAAAAACGCTCACCTGCATTTCTTTGACCGGATCTCTCAACTCAAATGAATTTCTTCCCGTTACGCCGCACATGGCGATATAAGAGCGATCGGCTTTTGGCAGGTATACATAGGGCGACCTGATCTCGTCGCCCGGCTCCAGGCTTAAAAGTTTTTTTCCGACAAACACATGCACTTCTTCCGTATTGACTACTTTAGCTCCCGGCGCCCTGGAAATATCCCAGCCTGCTATCCCTTCTTCAAACCCGGAATTGGCGATATGGTTGTAATTGCCGTCTGCATAACGGATAGTATATCCATTGAGGTCCAGCGTAACGTCTTTGCCCAGAAAAATAGCGCTCGCCGGGCTGGTAATATCATTCGTCAACATATAAGTAGCGCCTGCCTTACCATAATATCCCGGGCCGTCTACCGCTATCTCATCTCCCGAAGGTTGTCGATGCGGAGTAGGTTTGTATTGAGCGAAACAGATAAACGCCGGCAAACAAAAAACGGCGATAAGCGCGGAATGGATAATTTTTCTTAGCATAATGATTTGATTGAAACAGTTAATTCGTCTTGCCCTGGCCCCTAAAAGACGCAACCGACACTCGGAAGAAGACATACCAACAATGATTATTTAAAGAAGCCATCGTATTATTATAATAATCTGCTTAGCGCAAAAGCAGGATGAATAGTTTTTTCTTCGCAGGATCGGGCATGCGCATAGAATTTATTTTTCTATCTGAATGAGTATTTCGCTGTTTTTATTTAAAACCAATTCCTTTGTTGTTTTTCCTATCGCCAATGTATAGGGAGACAGGTATTTTTTGCGGTTGCCCTGGGCCGAATATTCGGGTAGTTCAACTTTAATGCTTCCTGTGGAATCTGTGACCATTCTGAGCGCTTCCCGCTTATTCTTATCCAGTATGCTCAGTTCTTTATTAGCGAGAGGGGTTAATTTCCTGTCTGTTATTTTCGCCTTTAAGGTCCAATAGACGGTATAACTATGTTCCTGGTCTGTTGCCTGGATATCGAATGGCAAGCCCTCGAAATGGTTCGACCTGAACTGAATGTTGGCGGCAATGAACGCATCCCTGGCCAGCCAACCCATCCGGATCGGTTTAAATATTTCGGACGCGTTCCCATCTTTAATAATAGCGTTATTAAATATTTTAGTGTTTCCTGCGCCGCCATACCTTGTGGCTACCCATATGCCCGGAACATTTGTGGTAATGCGGTTGTTGTAGAAATTGCCTCCCAGGCTTTCTTCGCCGCCGCAGATATACAGCGCAGCCGTTTCTGTTTTTGACTCCGGATTGGATTTCACGATAGTTATTTCATTGCCAAATACGTCGTCCTCGCCGCCTGCCACGCTGTAGAATACGGCAAAAGCCATAGGAATGTAATTGGGGTGCGCATCCGGATAATCGATGGCATTGATATAAATTTTGTTATTGTAAATTTTATTGCCAAAAGTCCCGCCCGGCGAACCCGGCCTGCGATGGTAGTCAGCCATTCGAATAGCGTTGACGCTATAGTCTTCGTGCCCGTATTCGCATGTCGGCGGAGAAGTTTTGATCCTGATGAGGTTATTGAATACCTCGCAGTTCTGCGATGGCCAGATCCCCGATCCGGTCTCCGGTTCAATCCTGTTTTCGTATATGCGCGAACCTTCTCCTACGCCGCCAATACTGTAGTGGTTGGTGACAGTTTGTTTGTTTAGGAATAAGTTGTGATGAATATCAGATTTTCTGCCGCTCGCTATCAGGCATCCCTGACCGCCGATAAATTCCGAATAGGCAATAGCCGAGGGTTCTCTGCCTATAATATTCACTGCGCTGAAACTGCAATGCCTGTTAATGATAAAGGGATTTTCCACTTCAAATCTGCAATGGTAAATGCTAGCCTGCGGGAGTTCCAGGGCAACGGTATTAATTCCTGATGTTTTGATTTTCACATTTTCCAGGATGATCCTGGTATTGCCGGCGGTAGACTGGATCCCCCAGGAGAGAATGCCTTCGGTTGCATTTTCGATAATCCCGTTTTTAATGGTAATGGTTCCGGCGCCGTTAACAACAGGTATGGAAGCATATGGAACTCCATTGCTGATATCTTTTGTGTAATCAAAAAATGCGGTTCTGTTTCTACAATGGGATAAATGATAATAATGGCCTTTGGCGGATGTTTTTTCCACGATCCCTATTCCTGCATCCATTGCCGGGCGGATATCAATTTCATCTACCAGGCAATCGGTTTCAGCTTTTATGCGCGCCCTGTATTTCCCCGCCGGCAGGTTGTGCAGATGAGCATACAGAAACCCTCCTCCAAGTTCCGGCGCCTGTTTGATCAGGGGACTGCTTACCAAGGCGGTGTCTTCATACTGCGTTACTGTTTTTACTTCATTACCCTGTTCATCTTCTACATAGATGCTTATTTTCATCTGGTTGGCCATATTGCCGCCCATCGCATGGTAGTCGAAACCTGTAACCCCGCACATGGCAAAATAAGACCGGTTAGCGACGGGTAGATATACGTAAGGAGAAACGATCTCATCGCCTTTCTTCAGGCTGAGGATCTTTTCTCCAATGAAAACATGCACATCCCTCGTATTTACGACTTTGGCCCCGGGGGCTTTTGATAGATCCCATCCTTTGTCGCCTTCTTCAAATCCTGCATTGGCTATATGGTTATAATGACCATCCGCATACCTGATCGTATACCCGTTAAGGTCGAGGGTTACATCCCTGCCCAGGAAAATTGCAGTCATTGGGCTGGAGATATCATTTGTCAGCACATAGGTTGTTCCCGGCGTGCCGTAATTACCGGGCTCGCTAACAGGCGCTTCTCCGGGCAATAACTGCCGTGGTTGCGTAGCTGTATACTGAGCGGCGGCCGGCAAACCAAAAAGAGAAAGCAGGACGGTAAGATATACAATTGAATATTTTAACGACATGTTATTGTTTATTCGATGTGATATCAATACGGGGCGGCAGATAGTAGTCGCCATAACCATTAATCCGGGCATTGAGCAATACGCCCGATTCAATCGATCTCTGAAAAATGCTTTTTAATAAATGACCAGGCTCCATCTTTATAATATCGATGCCCGGCAGATCCCTCATATAATGCGGCTTTCGAGGACGCCCCTGCTGCGGCATATATTTCCTGCAAATGCGCAAATGCCTTTCTTGTTTCCGCTATGGGAAAAACAGGATCTTCTACGCCGTTTAGCGCGCAAAAGGCTCTTGGGCATATCAGTCCCGCTACATCGCTCATTTCGCCAAGATTTAGTATTCCGGGAATATAATTGCAGTCGCAGTGGGCTATGGTTCCTATGCTTCCATAAAAAGTACAGAAGGCCGAGCCCGGCGCTGAAACAGCGATCCTGGGGTCGCAGGCCGCGGCAAACAAAGAAAC
>JAEUVR010000391.1 GCA_016786785.1 Chitinophagaceae bacterium | reverse complement strand
CTTGGGAAAGTTCTTTCTTGACTTGACCGCCTCCCTGTCGTCCACATCCACCAGGGCGACAATATTTACATTAGGGCTTTTAGCAATCTCCGTAAGATCGCTGGTTCCCTTGCCGCCTACGCCGATGCCGGCCACGTTCAGTTTGTCGGAGGGAGCGATATATCCCCTTCCCAGCACATGCCGGGGAACGATCATAAATCCAGCGGCGGCCACTGATGCGCTCTTTATAAATTTCCTTCTCGATGCATTGGTCTTTTTCATTATTTAAGACGATTGATTTATTAATAGAGTTGTTCTTTCAAATTAATGCCTGTATTGTATTTTGGCAGATTTTGAAATGGAAGAGATTTGAAAACTAACATAAAATATTAATGATATAACTTTAATGCAATAATTTACGCTCTGTAATCAAATCGCTTTCGCAATAGCGCGTTCGGCGACTTCCAAAGCTTGCAGACCATCCCTTCCTGTTACTAAAGGAGACGCTCCATTTGCTCTTGCGTTAAAGATTGCTTCATGCTCTTTGCGAAACAGATCATCCCAACGCTCCATGATAGGCTGTACGCTAAGATCTTCCCACAAATGCTCTCGTTGAGAATGAAAATACCTTATTTCCCCCGTCATAAAGTCATAAGACAACGTACCCTTGTCTCCATAAATCTCAAAAATACGTCGCTGGGGATATTGCACATAATCCATATGAATCTGGACCAATGCCCCGCCATCCATCTTTAAAATCATCTGAAAAATATTAGGATAAGGCTTTAATTCAATATCCCCTAGTCGGGCGCCCATGGCTGTTACCTCCCCTACCTCTCCAAAAAACCACCTGATAAAATCAATCTCGTGCGTATAGTCTATGATCAGGCTATTGGGGCGCTCTATCCTATCCGAATTTTTAGCGTTTAACAAGGTAATATAAGTGCCGATCATAGCCCTTCCTCCTATAAGATTCCCCAAATCGCCCGAGTCTACTATATCTTTGAGCTTGCACAAACCATCGTCAAGACGCATCATATATCCAATTTGCAGGAATCGCCCTGCAGATTCAGCGGCAATTAGCAATTTTCTTGCAGTTTCCAGCGAATCCGACATTGGCTTTTCTATGAAAACATCTACCCCATTCTCAATAGCCTGTAATCCGATCGGCGCATGCAAATGATTAGGAACACATACAAAAACGATATCCGGATGCGCTTTTAACGCGATGGAAAATTCTGAATACTCAGCCTTTGAAGGGCTTTTAAGCGCGGCTAAAGTTTGCGATCTATATTCAACTACCGGATCACAGAGATGCAATTCTACATCATCACGCTCAGATAGCAGCCTGGCATGGCGTTGTCCGATTGAACCCAGACCAACAACTAAAACACGGGTTTTATCTTTCATGAAAACATAATTTCTATCGATTAATATAAGTCCTAAAAAAAATCGTCAAAGCCAGCGTCCTTCTACCGAGCCATTATCCGCTTAATTTTCAAAATGGCATTATTGCCAAATCGTAAATCCGCCATCCACCACTAAATTATGCCCGGTAACATAGGCTGAAGCTTCACTTGCCAAGAACAAGGCTGCTCCTTTCAAATCTATACCATCGCGCCCCATTCGCCCTAAAGGAACTTTATCAGAATAGCTTTTTATAAATGCTTCCGGTTGACCGCGTTTAAAACCGCCGGGAGAAATCGTATTTACCCTAACGCCATAAGGTCCCAAATAGGCCGCTAAGTCTCTGGAAAACCCGATCACAGCCGATTTGGCAGAGGCATAACCAACAGATTGAGGCGATATTCCCTTGACGTAAACCCTACGATCACGACCAACGATACCCGCGATGCTTGCCACATTGATAATGGATCCAAACCCCTGGCTTTTCATTATCATTGATGTGCGCTTACATAAAAGGTATGGAGCTTTAAGATTAGACTGATGCAACAAGTCCCATTCTTCCGAAGGTTGCTCCTCAAATTGAGTAGAAACGCCTTGCGAAGCGCCCCCTCCCACGCAGTTGACCAAAATATCGAGGCGCATAAATTCCTGTACGGCATAGTCGAAGATGTTCTTTACGTCGTTTTCATTGGTTGCGTCCAAAGCCATACCAAGAACTCTTTGGCCAGTATCTTTACCTATTTGTTCTGCAGAGGTTTTCGCCAGGGTTTCATTTCGCGATGTAATTATGCCATTGGCCCCTGCTTCAGCCAACGCTTCGGCTATATCTCGTCCAAGGTTACGAGCGCCTCCAACAACAATAAAAACCTTACCGCTTAAATCAAAAAGTTGTTGAACGGTGGGATTTGCAGCCATAAATGCTTCTTTTATTTTTAAAATGATTTCGCCTCTCCGAAGGCTCTTCTTTAAATCAATTTAAAGATCTTCGCAGATCAATCAAAAAAACCTATTTTTTGTAAATCTTTTTCCATAGACTCCTCATCTGAAATGGATAGGTGTTGCAAGGGAAGCCGGACATTCCCGCAGTCAACGCCTGACAGTTTCATCATTATCTTTTGCGCGGCCAATCCTCCATATTTGACAATTATCCTCACTATTTCAACAGATTTCAATTGTAGTTTCCGGGCCATATCCAAATCGCCCTTATCAAAACTTTCCCTTAGCCGGCCGTATAACGGCCCTGCAAAATTATAGGTGCTTCCAATATATCCTTTTGCCCCAACGGCAAGCGCGCTCAATAGCATTTCATCAACGCCGTATAAAATATCATATTTACTATTTTTGAAATTGAGGCATGCCTGATATTGATCAATGAGAGGCGTCGTAAATTTTATGCCCGCCAACGTGGGAATTGATTGTTCAGCCTGTTTGAGGAATTCTAACATATCCAGCGATACCCCGGTTAAGCCCGGAATATTATAATAGTAAAAAGGTAGGTCCGGGGCAGAGGAGGCAACTTCCGCAAGGCAATTAACAAGGGCAGGGATCGAATTTATCTTAAAATACGACGGCGGCACCGAAGAAATATAATCAGCTCCGATGCGTTGCGCATGAACCGCCAGATCTTTCGCTTCTGTTATGCTATTATGACCAACATGCACCAATACAGGAACTCTTTTGTCCACTACCTCAACAAATGTTTCTGCTATTGTTTTTCGTTCCTGGGTCGTCAGAGAAGAACCTTCTCCCGTACTCCCGCAAATATAGACGCCTTGAATTCCCTGTTCGATCAATCTCTGTACCATAGCGGGGATAATGTCTAAATTCAGATTCCCGGAATCGTCCATGGGCGTAAAAGTCGCAGCAATCATCCCTTCTATCTTCTTTTGAATCATTTCTCCTAAAATTTAATATTTATTTCAAAAAACCATTTTAATCTATTTCCCTAAATTATCCTGATCCGAAAAGTCGTTTGTTTTTGGCTTCAGAAAACTTAGTATTACTATTATAGCGGCCAAAACTACCCCCGCCAGCATTGCATAATCCCTTCCAAGATGCCCGGCGTCAAAAGATCGTCCAAGGAGATCGGTAATATAAGCTCCCGAAAAAACGCCTACCATATTCATTATGCCATAAGCAGTCGCTCTGTATTTCGCGGAAACAAACTGACAAAGAATCGGCATGTTATTCGTGTCGTACATTCCCCATCCTATGCCAAAAAGAAGCGCGGCGCAAACCACGGTAAAAAGAATATGACCAAAGCCTAATAACAATAAGGAAGGAATCATCATGGCCAACCCGATAGCGCTTGTATATATTCTGCCTTTAACATTTTTCTGAACCCATTTGTCAGATAAAATACCGCCAAATATGACTCCCAAAAATGAAGAAACCGCAATAGCGATCATGGATATAGGACCCGCTTTAGACATGGGAATATCAAGACTTTGGGCAAAAAGCGTAGGTAACCAGTTCTTTGTCGCCCAACCAGGTATGCTAGGAATGGCAAAATAAAAAAGAATAATCCAAAAAGAAATATTGGAGAATAATAAGGCCAACACTTTCAATAATGGGAAATCGCTTTTAAATCTCAATTTAGGCAAATCAGGTTTGGGGCTTGGTCTTTCCCGCTTTAAAAAAACGATCAAAATAAACGAATAGACAATTCCAATGATCCCAAGCGTGTGGAAAGTCGCCTGCCATGAGGAAATAGCCGCAAAGGTCGCGCCGAAGCCGCCCAATGCTTGTCCAATATATACCCCTGTCATGTGGATGCCAACAGCAAGGGATCTTGTTTTTTCCTCATGAAAGGAGACGATCATAGCTAATCCGGTAGGAATATAAAACGCTTCGCTTATTCCCATAAGCGCCCTTAACCAATATACCTGTTGAAAAGTAGTTGATAAGCCCATACCAAAAGTAACCGCAGACCAAACAAAAACGCTCCCTATTATAACCCACTTTTTATTAAATCTATCAGCTATCATTCCGGCAAAAGGGCTCATAAAACCATAAATCCAAAGAAAGATCCCCATTAAATACCCAAAATTAGTCGCAGATTGCAATTCAAGGATATCTCCCTGCATTGCTGGTCTCATCGTTGACAATACCTGTCTATCCATATAGTTCAGTAATGCCACTCCCCATAAAAGCGCCACCAATACCCACTTATAATATTTCTTCTCTACCATTTTCTTTACTATCTGTTTAAATCCGAAATCATTTATTCCAATTTATCCATAAGCGCAATCTGCGGTTAATCATCAAAACGGAATGAATAAAGGTCTGCGTCCTTCATTTCAACATGCAAGCGAACGCTTTTGCCTTCTATAGCGCTTAGATCGCTACCTGACTTCCACGTTACAGGTCGGTCAATAGTATCTCCAAAAATCGGCGAACAATCTTCTAAACTGAATCCAGGTATTGGTTTTCCCTTCAAATCCTGTATCTCAACCAGTATGGTTCCGTAAGCGGAAGTAGAAAAATTGAGCGAAAGCTTTTTCCCCTTAAATCTGAAGGGCCGGGTAATAAAACCGCCTCCATCCATAGGCGCATTAACGGATACAAAGCCGTCAAGACGCAACGTATAACGCCTTAGCGCGCTGCTATTGCTCGTCCACAAGCTTTCATTAGCATAAATCGAAAGTTCATTTGGAGCCCCTTCAAGGTTAGATTTTGTTTCCAGGATGCTCCACCCAATATATTGCTGGCTATAATTCCAGGTACCATTGCGCTCAATGCCAGGGCGAAGAAAAGCGTCATTCCAGCGCTTAAATTTTACACCGTCCGTGCTTGCCATAAATATGCTGCCAGTCAGCGCGGTGCTAAATCTCGGATTAGTAGTTCCCCTCATCTTTCTTTCCTCCAATTCGGGCAGCGCATACATGGAACTTGACCACCCCCGATCAATATATCTCGCTGGAAAACCTATATAAATTTGGGGAGCGCGATAATAAGGGATAATACCGTTAGTATATAATTGTTGAGTCATTGTATCTTTATACTCAACATCGGATTCATTTTCCCAATGAATAAAATCTTTTGAAGTTGCGGTTCGGATAGCGCGAATCTTATTTTTGAAAAAACGCCAATAAATCCTGTACTCTTTCCTTTTGCTATCCCAAAATGCAGTATTCTGGCTATCAAATGCTCCATTGGTCAGGATAGGATTTTCGCTCAGCGGGGACCAGTGGATACCATCCGGTGATTTAAATGCATATAAGCTGAAGATTGGCGGCTTCCTGGAATCAACCAGCGCCTTATATAATGCATCCGGAGGCGCATTTGGATTCAGATCTTTAAATACCGTTACATTATCATATAATGTAAATTGAAAGTTTCCAAAATCCCGGCTTGCTAATACAATATTATTTTCCTTGGAGCCATTAAATTCGAATAATCCGAGATTGGGTTTTTCCCAATGTATTCCATCTTTACTCTCCGCATAGCACCAAACCATGGGATGAGTTATCTCTCCTTTCGGGCCTCTTCCCCATCCTCTATAATACATACGATAGATCTCTCCATCCTTAAAAATGCTGTTATAATTGCTGAAGCTACCTTCCCATGGTTCGTCGTGTACCAAGGATATTTCCTGAATCGCAGGATGATGCAGCCGCAGCGCGGCTCCCCCGGTGAATTTCGTCTTAAGAAAATCATCAACGAATAACTGCCTTTGCGATCCTATGTCAACTACTCCCAGATCGCGGGTTTTTCCGCTTTGAGCATAGGTCGAAATGCTATTTATCATTAAGAAGACGACCAAAGCAAACGATATCTTAAAAGGCAATTCCTTCTTCGCCTGATACATCCTCCCAATCATCAAAAGACCCTTCTTTTCCATAATTACATTTTTTAGATTATTAATTATATCCCGGATTCTGAGTAAGATTTGGATTTAAGCTCAAAGTATTAGCAGAGATAGGGAATAATAATAAATAGTCGCTACCAGCCCTGCTCTGAAGCGAGGGAACCTTCTCGAATACTTTGCCAAATCTTACTAAATCCCACCAACGCTTACCTTCTAAAGCAAATTCTAACAGCCTTTCCTTCAAAATTGCCTCGTCATTTTGCTCCATATCGCCGTTTACAAAAACATGACTACTAAAATCACTTCCATAAGCGCGCTGTCTAACCATATCCATTTCGATAGAAGGATCTTGTCCCAGTGCATTCTTGGCTTCTGCTTTCATTAATAAAACATCCGAATACCTGTAGATGGGATAATCATTCAAAAACAATCTTGTTCCATTTACTATAGCTCCGCGAAACTTGGTTTGGATAGAAACAAAAAATGATTTATCTCCTGTAATAGGATCAGTTTTATACAATTCATAAAATGTAGCGTTCCTACGGGAATCATCCACCATAAACTGTGGACGTATCCAATCGGCGATCTGGAAACCTAAGCTTCCGCCAAAAGTCCCGATTTCCGCCTTTGAGTCATCATCAAAATCAGCCGAAAAAAGCTCAGGAGGAAAATATGACAAACGAAAAGCATTGTTACCAGGAGATTCAAATTGCTTAAAATTAATGGTCATTAAAATCTCCTTATTCCCCTTATTATTATAATTAAAAACATCTGCATAGTCAGGAAGAAGTTGCACATCGGCTGTTTGCACCTGGTTTAAAGCCGCAAGCGCCGTATTAAAATCCGCCATACCGCCATTCAATCTTTTTCCGGTCCATAGATATACGTCTGCTTTTAACGCATTAACAGAGGGAAGAGACCAAATATTCCTGCCCACAGGCAAATTGTTATTGGGGAAAAGCGCCACTGAGCTATCAAGATCGCTTTTAATCAACTTAAATACCTCTTCTTTGGAAGATCTCGGTTTTTGCGTATTAGCGGAGCTCTCAGTAGGTTCTGTAACCAAAGGCAAATCGCCCCAGGTTCTTACCAATACAAAATAAGCGTACGCTCTCATAGCGTGCGCTTGGGCAAGAATATCATTTTTAGAATAAGAAGAAAAAGTGATAGGATCAATATTAGGCACATATTTCAAAATCAGGTTAGCGCTATGTATCAGCGTGTAATAAGTCGACCAATCGCTTGTGGTATTGCTTGGATTTAAGGTATTTTGATAGATTGCGGTGGGGCCTGTAAGCATCCCGGTACTCAAGAGATCGCTTCTCATGTCTCCCAAAAAAAACAAGCAGCTTAAATTGCCATCCAGCATCTCGGCTCTCAGGTTTACGTACATTCCGTTCATCGCTCCGGCGGCATCATCGCCCGTTTTCCAAAATGAACTATTTGAAATCTGACTGATGGGCTGTAATTCAAGCGCCTTTTTACAGGAAGGCATTAATAATGATGCGATCAATGCGCTAAATAGTATATGATTTAATTTTTTCATTGTTACGCTATTTTATCAAACTATAAAGAAACGTTTAGGCCAAAAGTGATATTCCTTGGTGTTGGATACGGGCCTCTTTGCTGTCCCCCTATTTCAGCATTCAGACCATCATAACGAGTGAAGTACCACAAATTACTACCCGTTAAATAAAATCTTAAACTGCTCACTCTTATTTTCTGCAAAAGGCTTTGAGGAATATTATACGAAAGACTGACTTCTCTTATCGAGATATAGTCTCCCTTTTCATAAAAGCGGGAGTTGCCGCTGTTTAAGCTGGCCTGGGTTCTGGAAAAATTCTTTTGATTGTCCTGATCCTGGTACCAAATCCTGGGAATATCGGTAACATCTCCCTGCTTTTGCCAGGATCGTAGCGCATCCTTTGTCAAGGTATTAAATGATCCATAAAAGCCCAATGCAAATGCGTTAGACCAATCATATATCGTATGCCCTCCCGTGTAATCCAGGCGGATACTTAAACTTAAATTTTTATAACTGAAGGAGCTCGTAAAACCGCCTGTCCAAACCGGATAAATATTGCCGACATAGACCTGATCTCTCGTATCTATCGTATCATTTTTATCGGCATCAAGCCATTCTACGTCTCCTCCATACTTCTGTGAATTATTTTTGGTCAACATCAAATCCAAAGGCGCATTGGCAGCTTCCGCGTCGGTTGCATAAATACGCATTTGTTTAAATCCATACATTTCGCCGATCGATCCGCCCTCCTGCAAGCCTCCTTTCCAGGCATAACCTCCGCTCTTATCATCCCATACATAAAATCCGCCTACCCTATTATTTTTTGTTCCGTTGTCAGGAAGCTTAAGAATTTTATTCTTATTTCTTGCAGCATTGAAAGAAACGTTCCATTGAAAAGGAGAGGCGTTAGAAAGAACCTGCAGATTCAGATTAATTTCCAATCCTTTATTTTGCAATGTTCCCAGGTTTGTAAATACGCTGCTAAAGCCGGTAGATTGGGGTAAGGCCAAATTAGTTAATAATTGATCCGTTACTCGTCTATAGTAATCAAAAATAAACGTTAACCGGCCGCCCAAAGCCCCTAGTTCCACACCAAGATCCAGGGTTTTAGATTTCTCCCATTTAAGATCCTGATTCGCTAATACTGTATTTAATATACTTGCATTACCGTTATACAATGCGCCTACGGCATACTGGCCCTGAGCCTGATAGTCGCCCAGTCCGCTTATGTTGCCGGTAATCCCATAACTGCCTCTTAGCTTTAGCTGAATCTGATCATCGGTCAGGTTTCTCCAGAAGTTTTCCCTATCCAAATTCCATCCAAGAGAAATTCCAGGAAAATAGCCCCATTTATGCGCTGCGCCCAAATTAGAAGCGCCATCATACCGGCTGCTTACAGACAAGAGATATTTCTGCTCATAATCATAATTAATTCTTCCAAAATATCCCATAATTGTCTGATCGGATTCCGATCCGCCAACAGAAACAGGAGTCGCAGATGCGTTTAGCGTCGGAATCAAATCGGTAGAAGCCCTTTGCCCTGATGCGCTCAAAAGAGTATTCTTTCTTTGGTACAAAGAATATCCAGCAACAGCTACAATGTTATGCCTATTGTTAATATTATTTTTATAGGTAAAGGTGGCGTCCGCTTGTTTTTGCAAATAGTTTGTATAAGAACCGGAAGCGGGACGAGAATTATTAAACTGTGTTACGCTTTCCCATAATGCTTCGGTAAACGCTCTTTGATAGTTAAATATCTGATACAATGAAATCTGAGGGTCAAATGACAAGCCAGGCAATATTTCCCAATGCGTTCCAAGAATCAAGGTCAAATTGTCCCGTATATTCCTATTGGCCTGCCTTGCGCCTTGATTGTACTCAGGATTTAAAAAGTCATCATCGCCATAAGCAAGAGAGCCATCTTCAAATTTATATTTCATTGTCGGGGCAGATAATTGAGGTCTTGTATAAGGCCAGTTGCCTCCGCGAGTAGATGAATTTGCATAATTCACCCTGCTGAAAAATCTTAAATTATTGCTTACTTTCAAATCTCCGCTTAGGTCCAATGAAGCGCGCTTATAGGAAGTAAAAATAGCCACGCCTGTATTATCAAGATAACCGGCGCCGACTCTGAAAGTCGCTTTTTCCGTTCCGCCTGATGCCGATAGATAATGATTATGCGAAATACCCGTCTGATAAATAACATCTTGCCAATCGATCTCATCAAAAATGATAGTCTTTGAAGGATCTAAAGGATCAGGCATGCTTTGCCATCCCTCGTTCAACTTATATCTATTCTCATCTGTCAAATACATGGTTGTATAGGGAGTATTTTTGGTCAAATCATTCCCTGTCCCGCCCTGCGCGGCGCTGGTATTATAATTTGTCCAGTCGGGGTAGTTGATCGAAGAAGTCTGCACGCCTAACCGAAAAAATTTGATAAGATCTTTTGCGCTGACAAGATCATATTTTTTCCAAACATCCGATGCGGTTACATTGCCGGAATATGAAATTGAAAGACTCCCGGATTTTCCGGATTTCGTCGTAACAAGAACAACGCCATTCGAGGCGCGCGACCCATAAATAGCGGTAGCGGCGGCATCTTTCAAAACCTGAATAGAACTAATATCGTCCGCATTAATATTACTCAGATCGGGTCGATTAACGCCGTCAACTACATACAGAGGAGTAGCGCCATCCGGGTTATTGATGGACGTTCCCCCTCTTACTATGACTACCGGCGTAGCGCCAGGCTGACCAGTTGTACTTTGCACCCTAACGCCTGGTATTGTTCCCTGAAGCGCCGAAGTAACATTCGCGTAGGGTATATTTTCCAACACCTTATTGTCAAGTTTACTAATTGCCGTAGTTACTGAACGCCTCGATTGGGTTCCATACCCTATTATAACAACGTCCCGTAAACTTCCGGGATTTTCTTGTAAGGCTATATCAATAACCGTTCTCCCCGAAACCATTATTTCCTGATTCTTGAAACCCGTAAAGGAAAATATCAGTATGTCTTTAGGCTTAAGAATACTTATGGAGTAATTTCCCTGCTGATCTGTTATTGTCCCAACGGAAGAGCCATTAATCATCACGCTAACATCAGGCAAAGGGTCCCCATTAGATGCAGTTACCTTTCCCGTAATTGTAGTTTGGCAGAAAGCGCCGAAATAAAACAGTTGAAAAAAAAGTAAAAGATTAAAAGATTTGGCGCTCAAACAGAGTCTTAGTCTTGGTTTTAAAAAGCGAAAATTGAAGTTGTTTGCCATTTGATTGTATTTATATGGTTCGCAATTTTTAAGCTGCCGGCTATGGAAAGTCGCTTGCAATTAACCCCCGATAAACAAGACGCCTCAAGATTCCAAGCGCATTTTCTCTTTTCAAAAGTTATTTTTGTAGTTATGTACTACATTACAAATATATAACTTAATCTGAACTGACAAATTTTTTTACTGAATTTTGAAAATACCTGTATAACGCGCAGTAAAACCTGCCATCGTTAATGCATTTCGTAATATGAATACTGCTTTTTCAATCGAAATAAACAGCCCCTGTTTCAAGCCGCTCGGACGTTTCAGGCTGGTTGGATAGTCGTACCTTATAATACAGCGCAGGAGATCTTACTCATCGGGATAACGGAGAAAAATTCAGAACTACGAATAATTTTAATAGCAGGTATTTTACCCGCCTGTTATTAAAAAAACGAATCTTTTTACGTAAGCTTTGATCATTTTTTGCATATTTGTAGGTCAATAAAACATAATATACCTATATTATAACACTTGCTATCAAATGTCAAATAACCCGCATAATAAGAGCCTTGATCGTATCACAAAAACCTCAATGGTAGATGTTGTTGAATTAAGGCTACATGAATATATCAAGGAGAACGCGATTAAACCCGGAGATCCGCTTCCCAAAGAACTGGAACTCGCAGAAACGTTGGGAATTAGCCGAAATGTAGTTAGAGAAGCGTTAAGCCGGCTGAAAATGTTCGGAATGATTTCAACAAAAAAGAAAATCGGGATGGTTCTCACCCAACCTGATATATTGAAGCCGCTTGAAACCGTTTTAGCCCCGTCAATAATAGATGAAAGTACTTTACACGATATTTTCGAGCTGAGGCTTACATTAGAAGTTGGACTCGCAGATCTTTTATTTATCAGGAAAACAAAGAAGGATATCGATGAATTGGAGAAAATTGCCAAAAGTCAGAAAATCGTCCCGGGAAAGCATGCCTTTCGAATAAAAAATGAGATCGCCTTTCACGGGAAAATGTATCAAATGACGGGTAATCGTACCATGCAAAGGTTTCAAGATATGCTATTGCCTGTTTTTGGCTATATAGTAAGGCATGAAAAAGAGCTTATGGTCGGTAAAACCTCTCACCTTGATCTTGTTAATTTACTAAGGGATGGCTCCAAAGAGGAATTTCGACAAGGAATGTTGGAGCATTTGCAATATCATTTTGATCAATTGAAATAAGCGGCAGCGATGCCGCTGATATTGCCAGAAAGATTAATTCCAATATCTTACCGAAGAACATAAACCATTAAACTTATATCAGAGACTTTAAATGTAGAAGTTTAGATTTAATCTGACAGTTATTGATAAATTTAATAACTGTAAACGATTACAATCATGACAACAACGCAAAAACTTATTCAACCCAAAATGGGTTTATTGAAGTTAGCCGAGAAGCTCGGCAATGTTTCTGA
>JAEUVR010000370.1 GCA_016786785.1 Chitinophagaceae bacterium | reverse complement strand
CCCAGATCGGGCTCGGTCATATAGCCGATCGCGCTGATCTGCTCATTCAGCGTCAGCTTTTCATATTCGGACGGGTGCAGGGTAAACAACAGCTCATAGTCTTCTCCCCCGCTTAAGGCGCAGGCGGTAGGGTCTATTTCAAATTTGTAAGCCGCATTTTTCGTTTCATCGGCAATAGGTATCTTTTCTTCATACAATACGCATCCCAGGTTGCTCTGTTTGCAGATATGCAGGATCTCGGAGCTTAGTCCGTCGCTGATATCCATCATTGCGGTGGGAAGGATCTGTTTCTCTTCGAAGAATTCAATAATATCTTTTCGCGCTTCCGGCCGGAGCAGTTTGCCGATAACATATTTTTCGCCTTCCAGGTCGGGCTGCACCTGCGGGCTTTCCAGAAATACTTTTTTCTCTCTTTCGAGGAATAGTAGTCCCACGTAAGCCCCTCCCAGGTCGCCGCTGCAGCAAAGCAGGTCGCCCGCCTTAGCCGTACTTCTTTTAACCAGTTTATCCGGCGTTACTTCGCCGATGGCTGTAACGGAAATAATAAATCCTTTTTGGGAAGAGCTGGTATCTCCGCCGACAAGATCTACGCCATAGGCTTCGCAGGCGGCGTATACGCCTTCATAAAACTCGTCGAGCGCCTCGAGGCTGAAACGGTTGCTGAAACCAATGCTGACGGTTATTTGAGTAGGCGTGGCATTCATGGCGTACACATCGCTCAGGTTTACGACCACGCTTTTATAACCGAGATGTTTCAAGGGCGTATAGATAAGATCGAAATGAACGCCTTCTATCAGCAGATCGGTAGTGACGACGGTTTGTTTGCCGTAATGGTCGATCACCGCCGCGTCGTCGCCGACGCCGACTACTGAGGAGATATTCCTGAGCTCAATGTTTTTGGTAAGATGATTGATCAGGCCAAACTCTCCTAAGGACGATATTTCGGTTCTTTCCATGATAGAACTATTTTCCGTTTATATACCCGTTCAACTCCTCGTGTATTTTGCCATTGGTAGCCAGGATCTGGGGCTGATAGGGAGAATAATAGTCGCCATTGAAATCGGTTACCCTGCCTCCCGCTTCTTCCACGATTAAAAATCCCGCTGCGCTATCCCAGGCCTGCAGTTTATGTTCAAAGAATCCGTCGAACCTGCCTGCGGCTACCCAGCAGAGGTCAATGGCTGCGGATCCCAGTCGTCGCACGGGAATGCCCTTCCTGATGAGGCGGTTAAACACATCGAGCGGGCCGTTGGGCATGTCGAGATAAGTATAGGGAAACCCCGTTACGAGGCAGGAATCCATTACCGTTGCTTTCTGGCTGACCTGAATAGGCTCGCCGTTAAATGTGGCGCCCTGGCCTTTTTCGGCAAGAAAGAACTCTTTCAGCAGCGGGTTATAGACGGCGCCGAGGATCATCTTTCCCTTGTGTTCCAGGCCTATGGAAACACAGCAGAGCGGTATGCCATGCGCATAGTTAACGGTTCCGTCGATGGGGTCGATGATCCATTTGTATTCCGATTCGGTGGCCATTTCTCCAGATTCTTCGCTGAGGATGAAATGGTCGGGGAATTGTTGGCGGATGGTCTCCATGATCGCTTTTTCCGCGGCATGGTCGGCTTCGGTAACAAGGTTATTGATCCCTTCTTTATTGCTGATCTTTAAAGTTTTGCTGTTAAAGTAAGTTTTTAATACTTCTGCCCCAGCTTCTGTTGCATTGATTAGCGTTTCTTTTAACATGCTGCAAATATAGTCATGAATTGGCTGAACGGGAACCTTTCATTCGGATCCGGGTTGACGGCTGCCAGGTAAAAGAATCGCAGTCGTTTAACCATCCGGAAATAAAGCGCCTGTTTCCATCGGCAATTGAGAAATAGTCGCTGATATTTAGCTGGCGGAACCTTTCATTCGGATCCTGTAAGTTGGTCCGGGATGCGCCTGCATGTAGTCGATCATACGGTCGACGGGAAAATCATCGCCCTGGCATAGGATTATTTTATCGGCCTGCTCTTTTTCCTTTGTTAAGGTTTTTTCAGGATCATGCTGAAGCAGCGTTTCTGTTTCTTTTATGCCCTCTCTGTCTCCCTGTAAAAAGATCTTCTCCCGGCGAGGCGCAGTATCATGGGGGTTAGTAATCGATCTTTTTATCGCTTCCAGGTTTTTTTTAAACCAGATGGCGGCGTTTAAGAAGCCGATAGAAAACGCGGAATAAGTTTTGGTAAAGTGCTTTGCCACGAACTGGTTCATCGCTTTATAAAACCGGGTTACATAGGCTCGGTCTTTTTGAGCGCTCTCTCCTTTATAATGGACAATAACGGTTTGGGGGAAATAGTAGTTTTTGTATCCCTGTTTTATGATCCTGTAGCTCAGGTCAATATCTTCCGCATACATAAAGAACTGTTCGTCGAATCCGCCTGTTTTATCGAGGACCTCTTTTTTTACCAGCATAAAAGCGCCCGAAAGCGCATCCACCGCATGGGTTTGCTCTTCGGGAAGATGGCCCAGGTAATAACGGGCTATTGTTTTTGAGCGGGGGAAAAAGCTTATGAGCCCGGTCATTTTCCAGAAAGAAGTCAACGGGGAGGGAAACCCTCTTTTGGATTCTTTGAGAAACCGGCCCTGTCCATTGATCATTTTAACGCCCATGGCGCCGCCTTCTTCCTGGTTTTCCAGGAAACGGATACATTTTGAAAAGCAGTCTCCCGGAACGATCGTGTCGGGGTTTAGGAACAAGATATATTTACCGGAAGCGCGCGTCAATGCGAGATTATTGGCGCGCGCGAATCCTGTATTTTCTTTATTCTGAATAAAATGGAATTTTGGAAACCTTGGTTCGAGATAAGCGATACTACCGTCTGAGGAAGCGTTATCCACCACAAATACTTCTGCGGACAGGTCGGCAATGGCTGCGGAAACCGAATAAAGGCATTGCTCCAGCAGAAATTTAACATTATAGTTTACGATGACGACGGAGAGATCCAATAGTTAACGATTGTGAATGAGCATAAAAATAATCATATAGATAATGATGGGCAATTGAACGTAATTATACGTAAATGCGCCGCGTTACCCATGGCCGGTTGTAAAGATGGGTAATTTTTATATGCCGCTTTATCTGTTTATGGGGCCGGGGGCGTTTTGACCGGGTCGTAACGCTCGCGTATTGGCGGCAATACCTTAATTTTGACAGCGCCTGAATTAAACCTGGCTGAAGACAGAATGCCTATACTGGATATTACATTACCGCCTTCAATTGCCAAGGCTTTGAGACTACCTGCCAACTCTCCCAGACGGCAGCAGTTAAAAGTATTGAAGAAATTGCTGACGAAAGCAAGGTTCACAGAATTCGGACAAGCATATCATTTCGATAAGATACTGCTTGACAAATATCCTGAGAAAAGATTCCAGGAACTGACCCCGACGCATGATTATAATAAGATCTATAAAGAGTGGTGGCATCGCACATTAGACGGCAGGCAGGATATCTGCTGGCCGGGGAAAATAAAATATTTTGCGCTGAGCTCGGGAACTTCTGAAGCGGCCAGCAAATATATTCCTGTTACCAACGATCTGATGCGGGGCAACCGCATCATCATGCTCAAGCAGCTCATCACGTTAAGGACCTATCACGATATACCGGTAAGAAGTATCGGCAAGGGATGGTTATTCCTGGGAGGCAGCACTGATCTTCAAAAGGGGCCTGGTTATTATGCGGGCGATCTCAGCGGCATCACCGCTAAAAAAGCGCCGTTCTGGTTCTCGCCGTTTTATAAACCGGGCAAAAAAATATCCCGGACGAGAGACTGGAACCATAAGATTGACGCGATCGTAGAAGAAGCGCCCAACTGGGATATCGGCTTTGTAGTAGGCGTGCCGGCATGGATACAGATGTGCATGGAAAAGATCATTGAGCGGTACAACCTGAAAACCATTCATGATATATGGCCCAATCTTGCTTTTTTTGTGCATGGGGGCGTTTCTTTCGAGCCGTATAAGAAAGGATTTGAGAGACTGATCAGCAAACCGATCACCTATATAGAAACCTATCTTGCCTCAGAGGGGTTTATTGCTTACCAGGACCGGCAGTTTGCCAAAGGGTTAAAGCTGGCGCTTAATCAACATATATTTTTTGAGTTTGCGCTTTTTAACGAACGCAATTTTGATCTCGACGGCAACCTGAAGGAAGATGCGGAACTGCTGTTGATCGACGAAGTGGAGGAAGGAAAAGATTATGCTATCCTGCTTAGCACGATGGCCGGCGCCTGGAGATACCTTATCGGCGATACTATCCGTTTTGTAGATAAAAAAAGGAACGAGATCGTCATCACGGGCAGAACCAAACATTTTTTAAGTCTGGTAGGCGAGCACCTAAGCGTAGATAACATGAATAAAGCCATTCAGCTCACCAGCTCGGACTTAAATATTTGTATCCCCGAATTCACCGTGGCCGGCGTTCCGCACGGATTGTTTTTTGCGCATAAATGGTGGATCGCCTGCAATGATGCAATTGATCCGGAAGTATTGAGAAAAAAGATTGACGACTACCTGGTACAGCTCAACGACGACTATGCGGTAGAAAGGAAAAGCGCATTGAAAGATATTTACCTGGAAATACTTCCCGAATCGAAGTTCCTGGAGTTTATGAAACAGAAAGGAAAGATCGGCGCGCAACATAAGTTTCCCCGGGTAATGAAAGGCGCGATGTATGAAGAATGGGTTCGGTTCCTGGAAACGGGTAAAATTTAAGCGGGAGTGTTTCGCGGTTTATTGCTGAACCGATCGCGGCTGAGGTCGCCCGTGTTAGTCAATTAAGGTTATTATACGGTTTTTCATTGGGCAGGAAGGCCGCTAAATCGATATTTTTATGTACTTGTGGCACGCCATCCTAAGCGGAATTACATTAGGGTTTGTTTTGATCATATCGGTGGGGCCGGTGGTGTTTACCATTATCAAACAGAGCCTGAATAACGGACGGGTAGGCGGATTCAGCTTTATTGCGGGCGTCTGGCTGAGCGATCTTGTTTTGATCGTTCTGAGCAATGCTTTTTCGGAGTTGGTTACCAGCTTGCTGGAATACCGGAAACTGCTGGGAATAATAGGCAGTATCTTTCTTATTACCCTGGGCGTATTCTATGTTTTTTTTAAGAAGATAAAGCTGAGAACTGAAGAAGGAACTGTTTTTCGCTTCCGGAAAAGGGAGATGGCCAAGATCTTTTCCTCCGGTTTCCTGATCAATACCCTTAATCCCAATGTTTTTCTTTTCTGGCTGGGAACGGCCACGGCTTTTGCCAGCGAGTATTCTTTTAATCAAAGGATACTGATCTTTTCTATTTGCCTGTTAATAAATATGGCTGCTGACGTATTTAAGGTATTAATGGCCGGAAAGCTCAGGAGCAGGCTTACCCTGCGTAATATTTCGCTGATCAATAAAGTATCCGGAACAATACTGATCGGGTTTGGGGTGGCTTTACTTATCGGCACGATATTGCTGTCGAAAGCGCATGCGCATTAGTTTTAACAAAAGCTTAGCCGGCGCGGAGGCGTTTTGAAATAACTTGTCGTCATGATGCGATACCTAATTTTTACGGGAATATTTTTTATAGGCATCGCCGCTTCCGGTCAACAACCATCCGATTACCTGGTCCTCAAGAAAAAGAATAACCGTACGCTCAGAACCTATTTCACCGGAACATTTATTTCTGCCATCGCCTACGACGGCTTCGAGATCAATGGCATCATCAGCAAGATCCGTAACGACACCCTGTTTATACAGCAGCAACGCGTATATTATGTAAACAAGCTGGGCCTGCCTGCGTTGGACACCTTATTGTATACCATAGCTGTTGATTACAGGGATATTCATCGGTTTAATTATTCTTCTCATACCGGCATCGGCGGCGCGCCGCGAAGAAGAGGGTTTACCGAAGTTGCCCTTCCCACGTTGATGGTCATGGGCGGTTTCGGTTATCTTACGCTTGAATCGGTAAATACGTTGTATCGAAAAGAATCTTTCAATGATAAGGGCAAGTTGACAGGAATGGCTATTGCCGCGGCGGTTGGCGGGTCGGGCATACTTATGAAGAGGATCGGGCGAAATAATAATGAAGTCGGCCGTAAGCTCAAAGTCATATATATAAATATGCATTAACGGGTCCTGGTTACGCGTCGGCATTGGGCTTGATGTTCTACCTCCTCGCAGGATGACGATATATAAAATAATCATGGCAGCGGCGGGTATACCGACCGCCTGTTGCTCAGGGTATAAGGTTCCTACGCGCGTATAGATCGGGCGCGATTCATGCAAAATAAATCGGGGGATGTCATTAGTTTCTGCATAGGCGGTAGTATCTCCGAAGGTATATTATTGCGCTCACCTGTTGATACCATAAGTTTACTGGCCCCGAGACAGGCGCTATTGCATCTGTTTGCATGCAGTTCATCTTCTTCGCGTGGATAATTTATTATCTTGCAAGCCTTGCAAACAAAGCGGCTTTCTGCATGGCAATTAAAACTAAAGGTCTGGTTCCCCGGCTATGGCGCAGGATTAAAAGAGCGCTGATTGTTCTTTTGCTGCTGCAGTTTGTCTATATATTACTGTTGAAATGGGTAGACCCTCCGGTGACGCTTACGCAGTTGGGCAGTTTGTTTTCCGGTCATGGACTGAAAAGAGATTATGTAAACCTGGAGGAGATATCCTCCTCGGCCAGGCTGGCATTCCTGGCTTCGGAAGATCAGTCTTTCCCCGATCATTCGGGATTTGACTGGAAGAGTATCGGCCGGGCGCTGGATCACAATAAGCGCAAACCGAACCGGATCCGCGGGGCATCGACGATCAGCCAGCAGGTGGCAAAGAACGTATTTTTATGGCAGGATCGCACCTGGTTCCGCAAGGGGCTGGAAACGTATTTCACCTTTATGATAGAATGGATATGGGGAAAAAGAAGGATACTGGAAGTTTACCTAAATGTATCAGAGATGGGCAAGGGCGTATTTGGCGTTGAAGCCGCCGCCCGGCAATATTTTGACAAAAGCGCCAAGCAATTATCCCGGAAGGAAGCGGCAATGATCGCCGTTTCCCTGCCTAACCCTAAAGTATATTCTGTAAAACCGTTGTCGAGATACGTGGAAAACAATTATCCCAGGATACTGCGGCAGATGAATAACCTGCAGAATGACGAAAGTATACAGGCGTTTCTGCAATAGTGGTTTAGTGGTTTTGTTTGATCCATCAGATGGCGGCGGATGGTCAGGGCCATACAGCGCATTTCTGCAATAATAATTTTATTTGATCGCGTCGACAAAGCTCATGGCCGACAGCAATCTTTCTTCATCGGTTCCCCTGATCAGTTTCCAGGGCGTTTGTTGTTCGATCATGTTCTGCTTATACATACAAAATAATTGTTGTCTCGATTCCAGGTCGGGGTATTCCCTCAGTTCATCTTTTGTCCATGGCAGATCTGTATCGCACAACAGGTATAAATGGTAGGTTCGCTCTACAATACGGTCGATGATCCATTGATGGCAGGCGCTAAATACGAACTCGCACCATACTTTCATGACATACATATCGGTATCTATAAACAACAAATTGTTTTTGGCGCGGGCGGCTATTTTGTCTTCCAGCGCCAGTTGTTTTTGCGCAATAAGCAGGAGATCGTCGTAAGTATAAGCTGTCCCATGCGTAAGCAGGTGTTCCCTGGCATATTCAGGAACCCATTCGGTATGATAGCGCCTGGCAAGCCCGGCGGATAAAGTGGTTTTACCCGTCGATTCGGGACCCAGTATGACTATTCTCTTCAACATGCGCCTGTAGTTTTTTTCGCCAGGATAAAAGTCCGTAAAAGGCGAGAAATAATAATACCAGGTAATAAAAACTGGTAAAAACATATCCCTTGGAAAAATACAAGGGGATGGACGCGATATTGGTGATTATCCACCAGTACCAGCTTTCCAGCTTTTTCCGCGCCATCAGCCACATGCCGGTGAAGGCCGTAGCAGAGGCAAAGGCGTCGGCGGCGGGCAGGGCGCCGGGAGCAAATTCTTTTTTTAAAAAGCGGAGGCAAAAAAAGATGATTATAAAAAAACAACTAAAAAAAACCGCCTGCCCTCCCCATTCCTTGTAAGAAGAACGGGTGATATGGAGGATGCGAACTTTTCGGCTGTCTTTTTTTGACCATAGTATCCATCCGTAAATACTCATTATGGTATAGTATAGGTTTACGGAAGCTTCGCCCAGCAGGTGTCCTTTAAGGCTAAGATAGACATAGGTAATGGTGTTGATCAGCCCGACGGGATAAACCAATATGTTTTCTTTACGACTGAACCATACGCTGGCGATGCCAAATACGACGGCGACATATTCATACCAGGCTGTAGCCCGCATCCCTGATATGAACTGCTGTAAGATATCCTGCATGTGGGGGGGTAATGGAAAAAACCTTTCTGCGGGAGAAAGGTTTTTATAAAATTATGGTTAGGTTAAGATCTTCGTCATGTCCGGGCTCAGCAATACCCTGCTCGTTTTTATAAAACCATGATCAGGGTAACGGCTATTCGGCTTCTGTGACACCTTTGCAATTGTCCTTTTGCTCAGGAGTAGCCAGTAATAAAAACTATTCGGCTTCTGCAACTACCTCTTTTACTTCGGGTATCATACGTTTCATCATCCCTTCGATTCCCGCTTTCAGGGTGATCATGGAAGAGGGGCAGCCAGAGCATGAGCCTTGCAGCATCAGGTTAACTACGCCTTCATCGTAGCTTTTGAATTGAATGGCTCCGCCATCCATTTCCACCGCAGGCTTAACATAGTTTTCCAGCAGCTCTTTGATCCTTTTCACCACGTCGTCGTCATCGGCGCTAACGGCATTGCTGCCTTCCTGTTTCATAGAAGCCACTTCGTCTTCATTAATAACGGGCTTATTATCTTCAAGGTATTCTTTCAGAAACTGGCGGATAGAAGGGATCACATCATTCCATTCCGTTTCGGAGGTTTTGGTAAGCGTAACAAAATTACTGGCGATAAAAACTGCTTTGATAAAAGGGAAGCCAAACAGCTCTATAGCAAGGGGAGACGGTTTAGCGCTTTCAATATCAGGAAGATCAAGGCTTTTACCAGGATAAAGGAGCTTGTTGGCCACAAACTTCATGGTTTCGGGGTTCGGGGTCATTTCCGTGTAAATGCTGATTACCGGGTTTCCTGTTTTTATCATATCTCACCGTTTAATTAGTGCAAAAATAGCAAACCTGCCCCATAAAATGCGGATTTTAG
>JAEUVR010000361.1 GCA_016786785.1 Chitinophagaceae bacterium | reverse complement strand
TTGGTTAAGAAAATAGGTGAATTAGGCGAGCTGGGATCCAGCGCAAGAATAGTGTTTTTGTTTGTCGAATAGTTCAAACCAGAAGTCCAGGTAAAATCCCTGCCCTTTAAAACATCATAAGAAAGCACTACTTCAACGCCGGTATTTTTAATATTTCCGGCATTCAGATATCCTACGCTATATCCTGTTGACGGCGCAGGCGTGTATCTTATAAACTGATTGTGGGTATTAGACTTATACCATGTAAAATTCAGGCTTAACCTGTTGTCAATAAACCGAAGATCAGCTCCGGCCTCTATGGAATTAGTGTTAGTAGGCTTTAATTCGGGGTTTGGTTCAACGTTATTAAAATTCACAGCCCCGCCGCCAGCTAAACTATTTATGGGATGAGTAATGTATGGCGGAACGGTAGTTGCAACCTCCGCATACGACCCTCTTACCTTAGCATACGTCATAAAATCCGGCAATTTTATTACCTGGTTCAGTATAACGGATAATCCTGCGGACGAATAAAAATAGGATTTATTTGAAGTGAATGACAGATTGGACGACCAGTCGTTTCGACCGGTAATATCCAGAAATATCCATTCTTTGTAAGAGAAATTTGCGTTCCCAAAAACTGATTGAATTTGATTGTGATTGGGAGCCATTGTGCTTACCGGGCTGTTGGCAGATGCTATTACATTTTGTAAAATAAATATGTTAGGGATTGATAAGCCATTTCCCGCGCCATAGTTTGTTCCTACAGTGTTTTGGTCGGTAATGCTGGCGCCCAGCAAGCCGTCTACCCGGAAACCAGCCTTCGCCGGCGTTTTGAAATTTAACATCACATCGCCATAAGTCTGGGTAAATGTTTGATCGCTTCTTTTAAAAGAGCCATTTGACCCCGGGCTATTTACAGGATTTGTGCCTGCATAAAGATCCTGTTCCCATGTATCGGAAGCGCGGTCCATATTGCCCCGCGCCTGAAGGTTGAGCCAATTGTTGAATTCATACTTCGCGCTTGCATTGATGATCATTCGATGGCGGGTGGAAAAGTTCGGATCCTTATACATTATCCACCAGGGGTTGCTCTGAACATCTTCGTTCACGACCCAGTTTTGAGTAAGAAGCCCGTTTCTTGCAGGGTCGGGGACGGCATAGTTATCCTTGTAGTGGGTAATGTCCGTTCCGACCGGAAACACGTATAAGCCTATCACGGGGTTTAACCAGAGGCCATGGGGCGGCGTATTGTGTACTTTTTGATTTATATAATTTACATTGACATCTAAGGTCAGTTTATCATCCAGGAAGCGGCCGGTTTCACGAAAAGTGAGGTTGTGGCGATTTAAACTATTGGTAGGCATGACCCCATTTGCAGAAGTATTCGCATATGAAAAATAGGTTTGAGCCCTGTCTGAACCCGCAGAGAAATTTACTGCATTTGTGAAGTTGTGGCCGTTTACATAAAACGCAGACAACCTGTCATCCTTTGCCGGCGACGATAGCTTCGGGCCCCAGCTTTGGTTGCCATT
>JAEUVR010000094.1 GCA_016786785.1 Chitinophagaceae bacterium | reverse complement strand
TCATACCGGTTCGGCGATTACTTTTCAAAGCGATCCGGCCGGCGAATACCAGGAATGCCTGCTTAAGGCAGAAGCCATAAAAAAGGTACTGGAATAAACCAATACCTTTTTTATGGAACCGACAATATAGGGTTTTATTTGATCACGGCCCCCTCTGCTTCAGTTTCAAACGATCGGTCTTTCATTACTGTTTTTGACTCATTTTTTGCCGAAGCAATGATTTGATCTTCGTTTAGGGCTGATCGATAGATTTCTGCTGAAGCTGATTCCTGGTTGCCGGAGCGCATTGTATCGGTATTTGCCACGGTATTTCCTTCATTCAGGGCCTGCTGCACGGACTCGTTGAGTATGGGATACTTATTGGCGACAAAAGCCTCCATTTTCTCCGCCGGTAATTTCAACTCATAACTGTTTTGAGAAGCGGCTATCATTTTGTCAAAGTCGGGATTGTACCGGTTAAATTCATTAAGGTCCATATTGATGTACTTGGCAATGACCTTTGAATGGTATTTTCCGGAAATAGTGGTGGTGGCGGCCTGGTCTAGTTCTTCTCCGGTGAGCTGCCGGTTGAACAGGTAGCCGGCCAACGCGCCGATCTGCTCTGTGGCTTCAGCCTTGGTTAGCGTGGTGATGCCTCCCTGCCCTTCAAAAATATAATGGGCGCTGATGAATTTTTTTACATGATTCCTTGATTCTGCAGGCAGGTAGTTCTGCAGCGCCCAGAAATTGCGGCTCTTGCTCTTCTTGATGGCATTATATACGTATCCCGGTCCACCGTTATAAGCGGCGATCACCAGTAACCAGTCTTCAAACTCGTTAAACAGGTATTTAAGATAACGGGCGGCCGCCACGGTGCTTTTATGATAATCTGTACGTTCATCCCTGCCCTTTGTTATTTTCAGGCCGTATGCTTTGGCGGTGGCGGGCATAAATTGCCAGGGGCCTACTGCTCCGGCCCAGGATACCGCTTTGGATTGAAGCTTGGACTCGATAACCGCCAGGTATTTTAATTCTATGGGCAGGCCGTGTTCTACCAGGATGTTTTCCATCAGGTTAAAATAAGGCTTACCCCATTCTTTCATTTCTGTAAAATCTTTATTGTGCCGGGCCGTATAATCCTGAACAAAGCTTACTGCCCTGGGATTCAACCGGATATTTTTGGCGGCGATGGCCTGGTTTACCAGTACGGCTTCCACGTCCTTATTAGGCGTAGCGGCGGCGGTAACTGCTCCGGCGGGGCTAAGTGTGGTATCTGTCCGGATCGGGTCCTGAACCGCTATTCCCGCTTTTGCAGGGGACAGGTTCTTCAGGCCTTCTTCCGCCAGGGTATCCCCGCTTATCCAGACAAGGGCCGACAGGCATAAAAAAAATAATTTCAATTTCATCTTCTTTCGTTTTGTGAGATACAATAACGACTGAGGGATGGATTAAATAGTAATAGATCTTACAAGGGATATGGGAGGCAAACAGAGGATAATGTACTTACTGAAGGAGCAGTTTATCGGGATGCCGGCGTCGAAGGTTTAGGTTTTTCATTTCCGGCCTCCTTAAACTGTTCCATCCATTGATGCGATAATCTGAGCAAAGATAATTCGCAAAAACGGTTAGTCATAATCTGCACGCTATAGGGTAATCCATTATTGTGCCAAAAAAGCGGTAAAGAGACGGCCGGAATGCCGGTTAAATTGGGAAAAACTGTAAAAATGTCAGCCATGTACATGGAAACGGCATCCGCCATTTTTTCATTTAGCTTAAAGGCTGTAAAGGGGGAAGTGGGGAAGAGCAGAACGTCAAACTTATTGAATATCAGGTTTGTTTGTTCTACGAGTAATTTTCTTACCTGTTGCGCCTTAGTAAAATAGGCATCGTAATATCCCGCGCTCAGGACAAAAGTTCCGAGCATGATACGTCTTTTTACCTCTTTTCCGAAGCCTTTTGAGCGGGTATTTTTATATAGGTCTGCCAGGTCCAGATTTTTATCCACATCTCTGAATCCATAACGGATCCCGTCAAACCGGGAGAGGTTGGAAGAGGCTTCGGCGGTGGTAAGGATATAGTAGGTGGGGACGATATAATCCAGGTATTCGAAGTCCTGCGCTTCTACCGTATGTCCCTGTTCCCGCAGTTGGTCGATCAGGGAGTACAGGCCGGATCGTATCTCAGGGTCAAGCGCGGTATTGTCTATCGCCTGCCGGAAATAGGCAATGCGAAGCGGCCTGTCCTCTGCTTTCTTATCGGGCAGGGGCAGGGGGTAAGCCGTGCTATCGAAGGCGTCGGGTCCTGCAATCACTTCCAGGGTTTTTTCCACATCAGGGATATTGGAGGCAAAAATGCCTATCTGGTCAAAAGAAGAGGCATAGGCGATAAGCCCATAACGGGAAATGGTTCCATAAGAAGGTTTGAAGCCGATGATCCCACAGAAATCTGCGGGTTGCCTTACCGATCCGCCCGTGTCGCTTCCCAGGCTTACCATACAGAGGCCTGCCTGGACCGAAACCGCCGATCCGCCCGAAGAGCCGCCCGGCACCCTCGACTCGTCCAGGGCATTCAGCGTGGGGCCATAAAATGAGTTTTCATTGGAGGAGCCCATGGCAAATTCATCGCAGTTGGTATGTCCTATAATGATGGCTTCTTCATCCAATAGCCGTTGCACGGCGGTGGCGTTGTACAGGGAGATAAAATCTTCCAGGATCATCGAAGCAGCCGAGACGGGATGATCCTTATAACAAATAACATCTTTAATAGAGATCACTACTCCATGCAGCTTGCCCATGGGTTTGCCGGAATCCCTTTGCTGATCGAGCCGCCTGGCAGTCGCCCGGGCCTCGTCGTCATAGGTTCTTACATAAGCGTTCAGGCGCTTCTGTTCATGAATTCTTTGCAGATAATGTTCAACAGCGGATAGACAGGAAACCTTGCCATCTATAAGATCGGCATGGTATTGTTTTATTGATTCGTAATGGAACAAAGCAAAAAAGCGCTCCCATCAGGGAGCGATTAAATGGTAATAGAATAAGCGCCGGGAAGGCGAATTAATTAGAAGAAGGATTGGTTTGTTTTTCGCGAAGAGACTCTTTGGTATCTTTTTCATTCATACCTTCTTCAATTTCTTTCTTCACATTTGTCTTGGCGTCGTTAAACTCGCGAATACCCTTTCCCAGGCCCCTCATGAATTCAGGAATCTTACGACCTCCGAACAATATGAGCACTGCGAGGACAATCAGGATCCACTCAGTGCCGCCCGGCATGGAGATCATCAAAAGAGTATTGAAGATAGCTATTAACATAACAAAAAATTTAAGTAATGATATCGACGAAATTAAGCCTTTTTTGGGTTTGAATCCTTAATCGCGCCAACAATATTAAATATTAACAATGACCGGATAGATTTGTTTCCGAACAGACTGATTTGTTCCGGTATGCCCGGATGGTTTTTTCTGACCTGCTTACGCAGGCAGACCTGGAACAGGGCGCGTTTCAGTAAAACCGACTCTTTCAGCAAATAAAAAAGCGGATGCCTTTCGGCTCCGCCCTGATAAGCATATGAATAAAAAATTATTTTGCTTCAACAGCAGCCATTCTTTTTTCCTTGATCCTGGCGCTTTTACCGCTGCGGCTGCGAAGGAAATACAGTTTTGCCCTGCGCACCCTGCCCACTTTATTTAATTCAATAGAATCAATATTGGGAGAGAACAGCGGGAAAGTTCTTTCAACGCCCACGCCGTCGGATATTTTACGTACGGTAAAGGTTGCCGTATGGCCGGAACCCTGTCTTTTGATCACATCGCCGCGGAAGCCCTGGATACGTTCCTTGCCTCCCTCAATGATCTTATAATTTACATTGATGTTATCGCCGGCTTTGAATTTCGGGAATTCTTTCCGTCCTGTTAACTGCTCGTGTACAAACTGAACTGCTGCGTTCATGACTACATATTTTTAAGGGATGCAAAGGTAACGCCACATTATGTAAATACCAAATAATGATCCGGTCGACCCGCATTATTTCTGCGCGGCATGCCCAGGATGAAACGATCAACGGCCTTACCGGGCAACGTTTGCCGCCGGAAAAGAAACTTCTCTTCATGTCCAGGGGTCTGCCGACGATCCTACCGGGCAACGTTTACCGCTCTTTTTTCGCGGATCACGGTTACCTTGATCTGGCCGGGAAAGGTCATTTCCGTCTGGATCTTCTGGGCGATCTCAAAGGATAGCCTGTCGGAGTCCGCATCGGTAACCTTTTCCGATTCCACAATTACCCTCAGCTCGCGGCCGGCCTGTATCGCATAGGCTTTTTCCACGCCGGTATAGCCAAGCGCCAGGTTTTCCAGGTCTTTAATGCGTTTGAGGTATTGTTGCATGATCTCTCTGCGGGCGCCCGGTCTCGCGCCGCTGATCGCGTCGCAGGCCTGTACGATCGGCGAGATCACGTACTGCATTTCCATTTCATCGTGGTGGGCGCCGATGGCATTTACCACGGCGGGGTTTTCGCCATATTTTTCCGCGAGCTTGGCGCCCAGCAAGGCATGGCTCAGCTCGGTCTCTTCATCGGGCACTTTCCCGATATCATGCAAAAGTCCCGCGCGTTTGGCCAGCTTCGGGTTCATTCCCAGCTCGGAAGCCATAATGCCGCAGATATTGGCCACTTCCCGGCTGTGCATCAGCAGGTTTTGCCCGTAGCTCGACCGGAAACGCATTTTGCCGACGATCCTGACCAGTTCCTTATGCAACCCGTGAATGCCTAATTCAATAACGGTCCTTTCGCCGATCTCAACGATCTGCTCCTCTATCTGCTTACGGGTTTTTTCCACTATCTCTTCAATACGGGCGGGATGTATCCGGCCGTCGGACACCAGCCTTTGTAAGCTAAGCCTGGCTATTTCCCGGCGAAGCGGGTCGAAGGAAGAAAGAATGATGGCTTCCGGGGTATCGTCTACGATAAGGTCTACCCCCGTAGCCGCTTCAATGGCGCGGATATTTCTTCCTTCCCGGCCAATGATCTGCCCCTTGATCTCGTCGCTCTCGAGGTTGAATACCGTGATGGAATTTTCGCTGGCCTGCTCGGCGGCAGTGCGCTGGATAGACTGAATAATGATCTTCCTGGCTTCTTTATTGGCTTTTTGTTTGGCCTCGTCCACTATTTCCTGCTGTATGGAAAGGGCCTGCGTCTGGGCCTCCTGCTTAAGGCTTTCCA
>JAEUVR010000310.1 GCA_016786785.1 Chitinophagaceae bacterium | reverse complement strand
ACAATGTAAACGAATGGGCATACAGCTGAACTATGCTCCTGTCGTAGACATTAATAATAATCCTGCCAATCCGGTGATCAATGACCGTTCCTTCGGGGAAGACAAGCACAAAGTAGCTTTATACGGCATCCAGTATATGCGTGGCATGCAGGAAGTAGGCGTTATGGCCTGCGCCAAACATTTTCCGGGTCATGGCGATGTCGCCGTAGATTCCCACTATGATCTACCCGTCGTCAATAAAAGCCGGAAAGCCTTGGATTCGATGGAGCTGTATCCTTTCCGTCAGCTTATCCAGGCGGGGGTCGCCGCCGTTATGGTAGCGCATTTATCTGTTCCGGCGATAGACAATACGGCCAACACAGCTTCTTCTATATCTTATAAAAATGTTACCGGTCTTTTAAGAAATGAGCTCGGTTATACGGGGCTGGTATTAACTGACGCGCTGGAGATGAAAGGCGTTTCAAAATATTCCGCTCCCGCCGAGGTTTCCGTGCAGTCGCTGCTTGCCGGAAATGATATGTTGTGTTTACCCGGCGATATTCCCGGAAGCATCGATCGGATAAAAGACGCGGTGAAACAAAATAAGCTGAGCAGAGAGATTATCGATAGCCGCGTAAAAAAAGTGTTGCTGGCAAAATACCAGTATGGGTTATCTGCTTTTAAACCGGTAGATCCCAACCGCCTGATAGAAGACCTTAACCGGAAGACGTCGGATATGACGAGGCTGATCGCAGAAAATGCGATTACCCTGCTGAGAAATGACGATCCTTCCATCTTCCCGCTTCGCAGGGGAAGAAGGGTCGCTTATGTAGGGGTGGGCATTTCCAAAGATAACGAGCTTGCCGCGCAGGTTCGAAAGGAACTGGACGCGCATACGTATTATTTTGATTATAAGATGGGAGAAGATAAGGTTGCGCCCTTGCTTGAACTCATCAGGAACCGGTACGATGTAGTCCTTATCGGCGTGCACAATTACAGCCGTTTTCCCGCAAAGGAGTTCGGCATCAGCAAGGCGGCGATATCGCTGGTCAAGCAGTTGCAACAGCAACAGCGGACCATAACGATGGCGTTTGGGAATCCTTATGCTATAAAAAATATCTGCGACAGCAGGGTGTTGGTCGCCTGTTATGAAGACGGGGAGATTGTTCAGAAAACAGCGGCGGACCTGCTTTCGGGAAGGTTTACGGCTAAGGGAAAGCTGCCGGTGACGATCTGCGAGTCGTTCCAGTACGGCGACGGCATTACGGATTTGCGTTTATTGCCTACTGTTAGGCCGGCGGATCTGGGTTTTAATGTCGCGAAGCTGCTGACCATCGACTCTATCGTAACGGACGCTATTTATAAGCAGGCGACGCCGGGCGCGGTGGCCCTGGTGGTTAAGGATGGGAAGATTGCTTATGAACGCGCGTTTGGGTATCAGGGTTATGATAGCCTGGAGCCGGTATATCCCGAAACAATCTACGACGTGGCGTCGCTGACCAAGATCATGGCTACTACGCTTTCGGTAATGAAATTATATGAAGAAGGCAGGCTGAGCCTTTCCGCTACCCTTGGCGATTACCTGCCCTGGACAAAGGGAACCAATAAGGCGAGGCTGCGGATATCGAACCTGCTGCTTCACCAGGCTGGCCTGAAAGCGTGGATCCCCTTTTACAGAGAAACCGTTGAGCCGACCAATGCGGGCAACGCCGGCAACGGCATTTATTCTCCCACGCGCGATTCCCTGTATACTATCAGGGTGGCGGAAGAGATGTACATGCGGCGCGATTGGAAGGATACGATCTATAAGAGAATACTGGACAGCCCTTTGGGTCCGCAGGGCGTATATGTATATAGCGATCTGGACTTTATCTTCCTGGGAAACGTGGTGGAGTCCATTACCGGGATGCCCTTGTACCAGTATGCGCGAGAAACTTTTTACGATCCGCTGAAACTTAAAACAATAGGGTTTAATCCAAGGCAATATTTTCCCTTGTATAATATTGCGCCGACGGAAACGGATTTTAATTTCCGGATGCAGTTGATACGTGGCGATGTGCATGACCCGGGAGCCGCAATGCTGGGAGGCGTTGCAGGCCATGCGGGCCTATTCAGCGACGCCTACGACCTTGCGGTCTTATGCCAGGTATTGGTGAATGGCGGGCGGATGAATGGCATCCAGTTCTTTAAAAAATCCACTATCGACCTGTTTACCGCTTATCATGGCGCCAGCAGGAGAGGGTTGGGGTTTGATAAGCCCGAGAAGGATAACAGCAGGCGCGATCCATACCCCACGCTTTCCGCTTCTCCATTGACTTTTGGCCATACCGGTTTTACCGGCGCCTGCGCATGGGTAGATCCGAAATATAAGCTGATATATATTTTTCTTTCCAACAGGGTGTATAGTAACGGCGATGCCAATCGGTTTAACCGAATGAATGTGCGGCCCAAAGTTCATGAAACGATTTATCAGGCTTTATTGGGAAATCGTAAACCGCCTGCATCGGCAACGTTAACGAAAGCGGTAAATCATCAAACCCCGAATTTATAGTAAATTAGCCTTCTTAATATTTGTTTATGGCTCATAAGGAAGAAGTCTTACAGGACGTTGTGATAAAGTTTGCCGGGGATTCCGGCGATGGGATGCAGTTAACAGGGAGTCAGTTTACCAACAATACGGCTTTATTAGGGATTGACCTGGCCACTTTCCCGGATTTTCCAGCAGAAATACGGGCGCCCCAGGGCACGCTGCCTGGCGTGAGCGGTTACCAGCTGCGCTTTTCCAGCGATAGGGTATTTACTCCCGGCGACGAATGCGATGTGCTTGTCGCTATGAATGCCGCCGCGCTGAAAGCCAATCTGAAAAGCCTTAAAAAAGGCGGGAAGATCATTGCCAATACAGATGGCTTTGATGCAAAAAACCTGCGCCTGGCGAACTATCCCGAAGGCGTCAATCCTTTGGAGGACGATAGCCTGGGCAATTACCAGCTGACCAGGATGGATGTTACCAAGATGACGCGGGAAGCGCTGAAGGAGATCGCTATGGGAACCAAGGAGAAGGACCGCGCAAAAAATATGTTTGTGCTGGGTTTCCTGTATTGGATGTATAATCGCGATATGGAAAATACCGTCTCCTTTATCAGGGAGAAGTTTGGCAAAAAGCCCGAGCTGATGGAAAGCAATATCAAGGCTTTGCAGGCGGGGTATAATTATGGCGATACTACCGAAACTTTCTCTACCCGTTTTCGCGTGGAAAAAGCAAAGATGGAGCCCGGCGTTTACCGGTCTATCATGGGCAACCAGGCATTGGCGTATGGGCTGATTGCCGCTTCCGACAGGAGCGGGTTGCCTTTATTCCTGGGCTCGTACCCCATTACGCCGGCGTCGGATATCTTACATGAGCTGAGTCGTCATAAATCTTTTGGCATACGGACATTCCAGGCTGAAGATGAAATTGCGGCTATCGCTTCGGCTATAGGCGCCAGTTATGGGGGATCATTGGGGGTTACCACTACTTCCGGACCGGGCATGGCCCTCAAGTCGGAAGCCATGGGGTTGGCGGTAATGCTGGAGATTCCTCTGCTTATTTGTAATATTCAGCGCGGAGGGCCTTCAACAGGGCTTCCGACCAAGACGGAGCAGAGCGATCTGTTGCAGTCGTATTACGGAAGGAACGGCGAATGCCCCATGCCTATTGTTGCGGCTTCTACTCCCAGCGATTGTTTCAGCGCCGTCTATGAAGCGGCCCGTATTTCGGTGGAGCACATGACGCCGGTGATCTTTTTAAGCGATGGATATATTGCCAATGGCGCCGAGCCATGGAAATTTCCGAAGGCGGAAGAGCTACAACCTATAAAATATGATTTTAAAACCCAGTTGGGGCATAATGAAGATAAGTTCCAGCCTTATCTCCGGGACGAAAGATTGGTAAGGCCCTGGGCAATACCCGGTACGGCCGGATTGGAACACCGCATTGGCGGATTGGAGAAACAGAACATAACGGGTAATATCAGTTATGATCCGGAAAATCACCAGCTGATGGTGAAGATCAGGCAGGAAAAAGTGGACAAGATCGCCGATCATATTCCGCTTCAGAAGTTGGATAGCGGGCCGGAGAAGGGAGAGGTCCTGGTGTTGGGTTGGGGAAGCACTTACGGCGCTATTAAAAGCGCTGTCGCCGAGCTTCAGAAAGAGGGCCTTGCGGTTAGTCATGCGCACCTGCGTTATCTTCGTCCGTTCCCCAAAAACCTCGGCGTATTGTTGGCGTCTTTTAAGCGGATACTGATCCCCGAGATCAATAACGGACAGTTGGTTAAGATCATCCGCGACCAGTTCCTGGTAGACGCCAAAGCCTATAATAAGATCATGGGCGTCCCCATCACCAAAACAGAAATGGTAGAAAAGATCCGCGAGGTTATGGCGGGGTAGAGTTTGCATTAAAGCAAGAATGCTCCTCCAAAAAAGAAAGCGCAGATCAGATAATAATTTAGGGCGGCCCTATTTTTAAGTTCTTACTCCCGGTTATTTAACCTGCTGAGGTTTTCCGAAGCCTCTACTGGTATCTTATAAGATCAATCGCTTCTCAGGTTCATGTTTACTTTCAGCATCGCCGACAGGTAAGCGTCGTTTTTTGACGGGTTTCCACGTATAGTCGTTGCTGTTGGCGAGGAGTTTCCCCTTTTACGCCTGTCGGCCAGCGCTTCGGCAATGGCGGCTTTCTGCGGCGGAAAGTTTTTGTAAAAGTTTTCCGGATCAATATAAGAGGCGCTGGTATCGTCAAGGTAGTCGGTAAATAACAACCGGTATACCAGTTCAAATCCGGCATTCCATTTTTGCGAGATCCGGAATCGCAGGCCTAGCCCAATAGGAATATGGCATTGCAGCAAGGAATAGTTCTTTCTGCCTTTATATTCTTTGAAGCCCTGTCCTTCGGTATGAAACTCATGAAGGAAAAACCAGGCCCCGCCAAGCATTGCCCTCGGGTTAAAATGAAACAGGCCTATACCGCCAAGAAAATATGGATGGACGAATGCGGGCGCCCGTTCCGTTTGGCCATTCTCTTCGGCTCTCTGTAAGCTGTTTTTACGGAGAGCAAACAGGTTCAGCAAATAGCATTCGCCGATTAGAAGCGCTTCCGTAATGACAGTGCGAAAATGGAGGTTTCTGGTATAACGTCCATAGGAGCCTGGCGCGGCCTGTTGCAAAATGCTGTCTTCTCCACTTAACGACCCCCTGTTTATTTCCAGTCGCATCCACAGGATATCGTTCCGGCGGATGCCCAGGTGAATGCCCGCGGCGGGTTGACTGTTGCGCAGGCGGAGGTCTTTTATAAAAGCGCTTCCCCGGCCCTCTCTTCCTCCAATATCCGTGAGGCAGTTCATTGCTCCCGGGGATACGCCGGCAAATATTTCCCAGGGGCTGTCAAAATAATTGCTGTTACGGGAATCGAATTGAGCGGAGACATTTGTCCATATAAATATACCCGCTGCCAGAAGCGCGGCCGGCAGGCGGCCGGGAATAAGCTTTTTATCCACCCATAGATGCCTGCGTTTTCCCTTCGGGCGACAGCGCTTTTTTATTTCAAAAGATCTCATGCGAGGAAGTTTGGGTTTAAGGGTATTGTGCTGTTATCGTACCATCCATGCTGCCGCTGTCTCATCCCGCGACCTGCGAATTTTTTTAGTTCATCCACTATCAGTTATCTCCCTTTGTTTGAGAAATAGAGCGCATACAGGGTTCGGCGCAAACTTGTTTTCTATTGCAGAAAAAAAATTGTCGTCGTACAGGCAAGGCCATGCAGTATCTGCCGCTCGAAGAATCAATCAATAATATGACAGTCATTAATATGCGTAATAAGAGATCAAATCCGTTGTAAAACTATACCGGCTCCTGTCGTTTACCATGGCGTTTACCGGGAATAGCGAAGTGTTTTGCTGTTTTGCGAGGCGTTGTTTTAGCTTCTATTGCAAAGATTAATCTCTGGGCAGGACCCTGTATTGATTACTACTTTCGTTCAGCAATTGAGATCCTGGCATATTATCAATCTTCGGGTTGCATTAGCGCGGCGAGAGGTTTGGTCTTTGCGAAAAAGACAGCTTTCAATGCATAGCCGGCGGGGCGGCTTAGTCGTTGCGAAAACGGCAGTATTTAACCGTTAGCGGGAGGCATATCTTTCAAAAGCGCATTGTAAGTGAAGAAAACCTTAATTTCTGACAGGCTGTATGTGCGTTCAGCAATTGAAAGAAGATTCTTGTATAACTGTATCGGGCGCAGTTTGATCATTAGAGGAGCGCGTCGTTAACCGATAGGTTCGTTTATTTTTTCAGGCCCCCTGAATTTGTGGTAATACTTACATACGGGTTTTAATCCGCAGATAGCGCATTTGGGGTTTCGCGCCACGCAGGTATAGCGACCATGGAGGATCAGCCAGTGATGCGCTTTGTGGATAAGTGAAGAAGGAATGTTTTCCGTTAATTGTTTTTCGGCGGCAAGCGGGGTTTTTGCATTATGCGTCAGCCCTATCCTGGCGGAGACCCTGAAAACATGAGTATCCACAGCCATATTGGGTTGCTGATCGATGACGGAGGTAACCACGTTGGCTGTTTTTCTTCCTACTCCGGGAAGCTCCATCAATTCGGCTACCGTCAGCGGCACCTCGCCATTAAATTTTTCCATTAGCATCCTGGCCATGCCAAGCAGGTGACGGGTTTTGTTGCCGGGATAGGATATGCTTTTGATCAGGTCAAATAAATCGTCATAATCGGCCTGGGATAGGGACAAGGGGTCGGGATACCTGTCAAAGATCGCCGGGGTGGTCATATTCACCCTCTTGTCGGTGCATTGAGCAGACAGGATCACGGCAACGAGCAGCTGGTAAGCGTCCCCGAATACCAGTTCGGTTTCTGCCGAAGGCGCATGGCGTTGGAAATAATCAATAACAAATTTGAAACGTTCTTTGCGGGTCATTCTATCGCTGAAAATGCGAATGTACGCGAAGAAAGATAAACAAATATGGCTTAATGAGGTTGAACAGGCTCGCTTAAAGACTCGCGGGCATAGCGGAGAATATTTGTCACCACTTCTGTTCTGGGAGATTCAAGCTTTTCATTATTCAGCAAATGCACAGAATCCCTAACTGCTTCCAGTTTTTCGCGAAGCGCCCAGTCATGTTGAAGCGCCGCTTTGATTTCAGCTGTTCTCTCAGGAGAAGTTTCATTATACAAATATTGTACAAGCTCCTCAGGAGTAAAAAGTAAGGTCATAGGCAATCCATTTATGTCCATTAAACCCGGAATAGTCAGTTCCGGA
>JAEUVR010000306.1 GCA_016786785.1 Chitinophagaceae bacterium | reverse complement strand
CATAACAAAACTCCCTCCTTCGCGAAGGCAAATATTTATATTGAGCCGCCAGCAGGGGCTCAACCGCAAGGAGATTGCTGAAAAGCTGAATCTCTCAGAGAGTACCGTAAAGAACCAGCTTACATCCGCCCTGAGGTTTTTGCAGGATTACCTGTATAGTCATGGCGGCATACCATGTTCCATTTCATTTATTTTACTGATGCGTTGATTTTTTTTTCGAGGCGATAGGACTTGTTGTCTGTCGAAGCGTCATCTATTAACGACGAGGTCATTGGTAATGTCATAACGCCTTAATGAGGGTCTGCGTTTAAACTAAAGATCGTGAAAGAAAAAGAATACTATAGATCGTTATTAAGGAAATATATGATGGGCTTCGCGACGGAGCTTGAAGAAGAGGATCTCTTCGCGGAACTCGATAAAAGATCTGAGGACGAGGACTGGCGATCAATGATACAGGAGATACTGATGGAGGCGGAAAAGGACCCTTCTTACCAGCCTGTTATCTGGGAGCCCATGATCATGGAAATGCTTGGAGATAAAGATATCCATCATCAACCAGCTATTCGTCGTTCCCGGCTGATACCATTGCCATGGTTGAGGTATGCTGCGGCTATCGCGTTGATTTTTGGCGCCGCCGTCTTTCTTTTTACCAGGGATCGTAAACCGGAAAAAGACACCGTCTATGAAGATGAAGATATCCCTCTGAAATACGATGCGCTGCCGGGTAAGAATGGCGCTACATTAACTCTTGCCAATGGAAATATTATTGTATTGGACAGTTTGGGAAATGGGCTGGTGGCCGAGCAGGGCGGCACACAGGTGCTATTAAAGGACGGGCAGCTGACCTATGATGCGGCCGGGGCCGCCGTAGTAAGTTATAATACCATATCCACGCCGAGGGGACATCAGTTTCATATACAGCTTCCCGATGGCACGCATGTATGGCTTAATGCCGCGTCTTCCATTGTTTATCCTACGGCTTTTATTGACAAAGAGCGTCGCGTAAAAGTTTCCGGCGAGGTTTACCTGGAAGTGGCAAAGAATGCAGATAAGCCATTTAAAGTTCAGGTAAATGAGCATACCGAAATCGAGGCCCTGGGAACCCGCTTTAATATTAATGCATACCTCGATGAGCCGGTCATCAGCGCTACCCTGCTGGAAGGGGCTATTCGGGTATCCGCTTACGCACAGCAACAAACGCTTTCTCCCGGGCAGCAGTCGCAGGTAATGCCAACAGGGGCGGTAAAACTGGTGGACGATATTAATATCAGTCAGGTAATGGCCTGGAAAAACGATGCATTTGGATTTGATGGCAAATCGATAAAAGAAATTATGCGGCAGCTGTCGCGCTGGTATGACATTGATATTGTTTTCGAAGGAGATATTCCGACGATTACGCTCGGGGGAGAAATGGGGAGAGACATAAAGCTGTCAAAAGCGCTTGATTTTTTACAGGAAGCGGGCTTGCGTTTTCGCATGGAGAATAATGGAAAAACTTTAAGGGTATATTCAAAATAGCGGTAGCCATAAAATAAAACCGGAAGTGTTTTCGCCACTTCCGGGGAATGGTTTGGCTAACCCATAAAAACAATCGCTGTAAGAATGCTTTAATCATTAACCAAAACCGAGTAAAGTTATGTATTTAATCTCTTTTTACAACCGGCCTGGCCCAGTTATGCGCGCCCGGCAAACGGAAGGTCGCCGGTTCCTCCTCACCAAAACACTGCGAGTTATGAAGTTAACTGCTTTTATTCTGTTTGTTTTTTGTATGTATGCGTCGGCAAAAGGAGTAAGCCAGACCATCACGTTGTCGGGTAAGGATATTTCTATTAAAGAGGTCTTTACCGCTATCAAGAAGCAAACAAATTACCTGGCGGCATATTCAGGCGATGTGCTGCAACTGCCTAAGTTTCATACTTTACATGTCAAAGATATGAGGCTGCCCGATTTTTTAGATCTGATATTAAAAGATCTGCCTTTAAAATATACCATTGAAAACAAAACGATCCTTATCTCCAAAAAAAACGAGGAGAATTTGCCGCGCATGGCATTACAGGAAAAGGTCGTTCTTGCTGAGGTTTCCGGGAAAGTGACCAATGCGAGAGGCGAGCCTCTCCCTGGCGTCAGCGTAACCATCAAGGGAGCCGCCAATAAGGGCACATTAACGGATGGCGGAGGCGCATATTCCCTGAATGTTCCCGTTAACAGTACGCTGATATTTTCATATATAGGATTTATTACCCAGGAAATATTTGTCGGCAATCAGTCGGTTGTCAATGTTGAATTAAGCGAAGAGACAAAAGCGCTCAATGAAGTGGTGGTCACTGCTATGGGAATACGGAGGTCAAGGAGAGAGCTCTCTTACTCTGTCACGGAGGTAAAGGGCGATGAGTTCACTTCTGCCAGGATGAATAATGTCGCCAATGCATTGACGGGTAAGGTCGCAGGTCTTGACGCTACACAGGCAAATACGGGAGTAGGCGCTTCCAGCCGGGTGATCATCAGGGGAAACACTTCGTTAAATGGCAATCAGCAGCCATTGTATGTTGTTGACGGGATGCCTATTACCAACTTCTATCGGGGGCCGGTAGCCAGCGCCGCCGATGATATGCCGCTGAATGTCGACGGCGGCGACGGCGTTGCAAGTATTAACCCCGACGATATCGCTTCCATTTCTGTACTGAAAGGCGGCGCTGCGGCGGCGCTGTATGGCAGCCAGGCGGCAAATGGCGTTGTGCTGATCACTACCAAAAAAGGCTATGCGCAAAAAGGCGTGGGCATTGAGATCACCTCCGACGCCAATATCGGAATGCCATCGGTATTTCCCAATTACCAATATGTATACGGACAGGGCAATGACGGAGTGAAACCAGCTACGCCGGCAGCCGCATTGAGCTCAGGGCGATTGGCATTCGGAGCAAAAATGGATGGCTCCCAGGTCCTTCAATTCGATGGAGTGGAGCGTCCCTATTCGCCGGTAACTGTAAAACAGAACATACTCAATTTTTATCAGACAAGCCAGAATATAACCAATACCGTAGCGCTCAATGCGGGCAATCAGAATCTTCGCATGAGATTATCTTTTAGCGATCTGCGCGCAAGGGATCAGCTACCCAACTCGGGATACGGGAAAAAGATAATTAACCTGAACGTGTCGGGAAAAATGGGCAAGAATGATTTTATCACCGTTGAATCGGGCGTTCAGTATAATATCATTCAGGGAACAAACAGGCCTAC
>JAEUVR010000225.1 GCA_016786785.1 Chitinophagaceae bacterium | reverse complement strand
ACAATGTTTTTCCAGGGCACTTCTTTCCCGGTGCGCTCATTGACCCGCTTAAACCGGATATTGGCATGGTCCTTTTTATCTAACATGTCCAGGTCCAGCGTACTGTCCTCCACAGCGCTGTACATCTTAATGGGAATATTGACCAACCCAAAACCAATTGATCCGGTCCAGATGGCTTTCATATCGTTTTTCATAAAATGCGATAAAAAGCATGCCAGGACGCCGGGCAACCGGGTTCCCGCCTAATTTTCTGGCATGACTATTTATAATAAGAGTGTATGGCGCTTACCAAATACCATCGCAAGAGAAAGTTCGGGAGCACTCCCGAACCTAAGGGAGGAAAGCCTTCAACAGGTTCGCCACAGGAAAGCCCTTCAAAAGATTCGCTGCATTTCGTCGTGCAGAAACATGCGGCATCCAGGCTTCATTACGATTTCAGGCTGGAGATGAATGGCGTTTTAAAAAGCTGGGCGGTTCCTAAGGGACCCTCGCTTAACCCGAAGGATAAACGCCTCGCGATGATGGTCGAAGATCATCCCTACGACTACCGAAAGTTTGAGGGCGTTATTCCCAAGGGGAACTATGGCGCCGGGACAGTAATCGTATGGGATGAGGGAATTTATACGCCTTTGGGGGCCTCCGGCGAAAAAAAGAAAGACGAAAAAGCGCTGCTCCAACAATTAAAAGAAGGGTCGCTGAAATTCAGCCTGCACGGTTCAAAGCTTAAAGGAGAGTTTGCCCTTGTGAAAATGAAAAATGCCGAAAACAATGCATGGTTGCTGATCAAACACAGGGATCAATATGCCAGCGCAGCCGACATCGCCAAAAAAGACAAATCGGTGATCAGCAAAAAGACCCTGGATCAAACAGCCAAAAACCCGAAGCAGTTATACAAGCAGGCGGAAGCCGCTATGGACATCAGCGACGCGCCCGAAGCGCCCTTTCCAAAAACCATTGCGCCCATGCTCGCCACCCTGGTAGATCGCCCCGTTGAACAAAAAGGATGGGAATATGAAATCAAATGGGATGGATACAGGGCAATCGCATTATGTAATAAAAAAACAGTATCGCTTATCTCGAGGAACAATAAATCCTACAATGAAAAATTCTATCCTATATATCAAGCCCTGAAGAAATGGTCGGTCAGGGCAGTAGTAGACGGAGAGCTCTGCGTGTTGAACAAACAGGGGATCGCCCGGTTCGGCTCCCTGCAAAACTGGCGAAGCGAAACGGATGGCAACCTTGTCTATTATGTTTTTGACCTGCTCTATTTAAACGGGCGGGACCTGACGCAATTGCCGCTTTCCAGGAGAAGACAGCTGCTCAGGGATATCCTGCCGCAGGACGATCTGATAAGGTATAGCGAAAGCTTCGATACTTCCGCCGCCTCATTCCTGGAAGCAGCCGCAAAGCTGGGTATGGAAGGCATCGTCGCCAAACGATCAGACAGCGTGTATAACCAGGACAGCCGGAGTCGCGACTGGCTGAAAATCAAAACGCATAAAAGGCATGAAGTCGTGATCGGGGGATATACTAAAAATGAGGGCTCTCCAAAGTTGTTCAGCTCCTTACTGGTGGGCGTATACCAGGAAGGAAGACTATGCTATACCGGGAAGATCGGAACCGGTTTTAACGAATCGCTGCAGAAGCAGATGATGAAAGCTTTTCAACCGCTGATCCGCAAGCGAAATCCGTTTACCGCTCAACCCGATATCAACAAACCATCGCGGTTCAGGCCTAACCCTCCCCACGCGAAAGCGGTATGGCTCAAACCTGAATTGGTATGCGAGGTATCCTATACGGAGACAACCGACGACGGCCTCATGCGCCACCCCAGTTTTGTGGGTATGCGTAAAGATAAAGAGGCTAAAAAAGTCGTAGCAGAAGCAGCCGCAGCTACAAAAGAACTGCTTGAAGAAAAGAAAAACAAAAAAGCAAAGAAAATGCTTAAGCCGCCGGCGCCCCGTAAGCGCGTTACGCTATTGAACCCTTCCGAGGAGCGTCAGGTAAAAAAGCTGAATGGGCACGAACTCCAATTCACCAATCTTAGCAAGATATACTGGCCGGATGATAAGGTTACCAAGCGCGATATGCTGAATTATTATTACGAGGCAGCGCCCTATATCCTTCCCTATCTTATTGATCGTCCGCAATCGCTGAACCGATACCCTAACGGGATCAAGGGAAAGAGCTTTTACCAGAAAGACGTTACGGGCAAGGCCCCGGAATGGATCAAGCAATACCCTTACCGCACGAATGAGGGAGAAGACAAAAATTTTATGGTCCCCGAAAACGAAGCGGGATTGTTATATATGGCTAACCTGGGCGCCATTGAGATGAACCCCTGGAACAGCGTTATTCAAAAGCCCGAACACCCCACCTGGTGCCTGCTCGATATAGACCCGGATAAAAAGAACAGCTTCGAACAGGTCATTCAAACGGCGCTGACCATCAGGGAGGTCCTGGAGGAAATGCATATCGAGGGTTATGTCAAAACTTCGGGATCAACAGGCATACATATTTATATTCCCCTAGGCGCTAAATATAGTTATGACGAATGCCAGCTTTTTGCCAGGCTAACGGCTATCCGGGCGCAGGAGAGATTGCCGGGATTCACAAGCATAGAGCGCCTGGTGAAAAACCGGAAGGGAAAAATTTATATAGACTATCTGCAAAACCGGCCTAAAGCCACGCTTGCAGCGCCTTATTCGCTTCGCCCCAAACCCGGCGCCACGGTATCCATGCCCCTGCATTGGGATGAAGTGAAACCCGGATTAAAGATGACGGATTTCAACATCAAAAATGCGCTGCAGCGTATCAGATCGGAAGGAGACATATTCAAACCTGTTCTATCCAGGGGCATTAACCTGCTGAAAGCCCTAAAAGAACTGGAATAAGAACGTTGCCGGCGCAGAGCGCTTATCTCAATCCGTTCTTCATATTACTCATTATCCTATCGGAGATAACCAACCGCATACTGAATGGAGCGTAAAAAAGTTGGGGTGAAGCGGTATAACTGGTCATGGGCGGTAAGCAGGTATCATGCGGCTTGCCGGCTTTTAGCTCTCTTGCGCGCTAACCAAAACACGACGCCGCCCAGTAGTAAAAAGGCGCCGGTCAACCAATACGTATAATTCCGTTTTTCGATATGTATGCTATCGGTATTTCCCATGATCACTAATCCTGCCCAGTATTGCGGGGCCAAAGCCCTCCCCCTTGTTTCGCGCAGGTAGGCCATTTTTGCTTCTTTCAGGGCTTCATCTTTTGAGCGTCCTCTTGAAAGGTTCTCATAAAAATATTTTACCAGCGTCGCACAACTCTTCTCATCGATCTTCCAAAGTCCCATGAGTATGCTTTCGCTGCCCGCATAGTTAAAAGCATGTGCAAGAGACACAAGGCCTTCGCCGTCTTCATACCCTACTTTCCCTGTTTCGCAGGCGGTAAGCACAGTCAGCTTGGAATCAAGATCACAATTATATATATCAAAAAGATACAGGTAATTGTCCATCTCCTCCTGCGAAACGCCCTTGGAAAAGATGAGGCGCGACAGTTGAGGGTTCAGGTTATCCGCCTCCGCATGCGTGCCGATATGAATGATCGCATGCCCGTTTGCTTTTTGGCGAAATGCATTTACCGTGCTTCTTTCTCCCGTATAAATATCTCCGCCAAACTGACTAACGGCCGTTGCGGCCAGATCCACGCTGAAAGGTTGCGGCAATAAGGTCAGGTAGAAATTATCAATAAGCATGGCAGTGTCAGAACTATTTTTGTATGCCTCCTTAGATCGATCGGAAAAACCCGGGGTGAAAGCAATAAAGTTCCCATTCAGTCGGCTGTGCCTGTTTTTATTCACCAGGAATAAGCTATAATTATAGGAAATAACGTATTCGGCCAACAGGCTATTCACGGAGAGTTCTTCAAAGCGTTTAATCCTAACGGGTGACAACATCTCGAAATTGATATTAAATAAAATGCCGTCGGGAATAATGATCACTCTTTTATTGCGGATACTTTTGGCAATGGGTCGCCATAAACGGTTGTACAGGCGATATAGCGCGTCGCCTAATTTTTCAGGGCTCGTATTGTATGCAGACAAAGCCTCCACTTCCGCGTTCAATCCATCCGTATCCAAAACAATTAGCTGCCGCTGTTCTTTGTCTGCCACCAGGGCGGCCAGTTCTTTCCCTGCAAACATAAACCTGACGACAGACGATCCTTCAGGAATTTGTTTCATACTGATCTCCGGCGACCTGAAAATAGAAGCATACCGCATCTTATAGTATTCGGGGTAGCTTGTCCTGAGGGTTTCGAGAAACTGCTGCCAGTCTTCTTCTGCGCGGATATACCGCTGCATACGGGAATCATGGTCGCCTTCCAGCGTTGATATTAATCGCGCCTTCAGTTGTTTCTCCGTATCCCGTACATTGGCGGGAATACCCGCAAACTGGATATTGGTCTCCTGGTCAAGCCTTGCCCGGATGCGGTTGTACAATCCTGACTCATGGAAACCCGTCAATTCGTCAATGTATACGGGGTCTTGGGTAATAACATATAATTCGAGAACGATCTTTTTTACAAAATCCAGCAGGTCCTTATGATCTGAGATCAAAATGTTTACGTCGGCTATATCCTGCAAAACCGATCTTCTGCGCTCCAGGATCAAAAATGCCTCGCGCAATTGATCGAGGATGGCCGCAAGCGCCTCAGGCGATTTCTTTTTCAGTAGTTCATATTCGCAACGCGAAGTCAGAAGAATGGCTTTGGGTTTTTTTAGCTCTATCTTTACAGAATCCAGCATGACCTTGTTTCCGCTGATCATCCGGTTGACGGTCTTAAGCGCCTGCCGGCCATAGCTCAACGCTTTGTTATAATCTTTCAACTCGAAATAGACATCAGAAAGATTAAGCAATTGATAAAACCCCGAAAGCGATTGTTCGCCTTCTGTGGAGGCAATATAGGCATACCCCTTCATTGCTTTTTTCAGCGCAATGGAGGGAGCGTTATTCCTTGCATAAAAAACAGAGGCATTATTGAGAAACTGCATGTAGATATTGTCATATTCCCCGTTCAGCGATTTTTCATACAAGCTGTCGGCCTTTTCAAAACAAATGGCCGCCTGCTCTTTTTTTTCAAAACCCTCATATATCAATGCAAGAGCGCTATAGGCGTCCGCCTGCCAGAAAAGAAAATCGCCATCGGCCTGATCAAATCCTTTTAAACTTTTAAGCAGGTATCTTTCCGCCCTGGCATAATCCTTCATCGCATAATAAAGCTGCCCAATCAACGCTTCAGACTTACTAATGTCCGGATCGTCGGCCCCAAAAGCTTTTTGCTTTTCCTGGTAGGAATGCTGCAGCAGTTCCGCCGCCTTCCGATAATCGCCCAATTCCTTATAGATGCCTGCAAGATTGTCCGTGGCCTCAAACTGGAAATGCATAGCATTGTCTTTGTTCAACGTCGAATCTTCTATAGCCAGGAATGCCCTGAGATTCTGTATGGTCGCCTTCATAGCGGCAATGCCTTCTGTCGTTTTTCCCTGAACGCCATAGATGCCTGCAAGATTATTGTTTAATACCGCGGGCCGGTAATATTTATTAAGAGGCGTAGAATCCATATGGGCAATGGCGTCCAGCGCCATTGTATAATAGTATTGGGCGCTATCCATCTTAGAAGCGAACCACATGATGCCGCCCATATTATTATACGACAGGTAAAGACATTCGTAATTAGGCGGCTGAAGCGAGCGGGCTAGCTCCAGGGCCCTGCGGTGATGGATCTTGGAAAGATCTATATTGCCCATCCTGTATGCATAGGTCCCCATATCGCTTTCTATCCTGGCTATCTTATCCTGGTGCGAAGAAACGTTCGATTTCAAAAGCCCTATCGCTTTTTTCGAATAGTTATAGGCTTGCAGGTTTTTATTCAGCCGCTCGTAATGTTTTGCCGAGTCCTGGTAGGAAAGCGCCATTGAATAATCATCCTGGGCAAGAGCTCCGCCTGAGCAGAGGGTCGTAAAGACTATTGATAAATATAGAGTAGAGATCCATGATGGCCTTGCCTTTCTTATGCATGTCGAAGCAAGGGCGCTAAGCAGATATTTATGATGGCCTTTCACTGCTTTATTTTGCTCAAAAGCGATTCTTTGTCGTTGTGCGATGATTGTTCTATATAAGGAACAGCCTCAGTTATTTTATTGTTGAGCAGTAAGGAAAGCCCGAGATACCAGTTAGCGTCATCTCTGAAAACGCTTTGATCATTAGCGATCACTTTCCGGAAATGAATTATTGCGCTATCGCCTTTTTTCAAAGCCAGGTAAGCCGAGCCTATAAAATAATCGAGGGTATCGTTGGCGGGATTACCGGCTTGCAATTGATTCCAGGCTTTAAGCGCCGTATTGAAATCGCCGGTCTTATAATCCACCATAGCGCGTTCAAAGGCATAGTTGTCAACGCTGCCCATGCTGGTTGCCAGGCCAGGTTCGGGATGAAAATATTCGGTAAATAATCTTTTATTAGCCGGCGCCGATTGCAGGAACCACCAGGCGCCGACAATAAGAACGCCGATAACAGCGGCGGCGGCGAGCCATCCCCTGCGATACAGCGGCCTGACAGAAGCGGCTGGAATACGATGACGGTATTCGTGCAGCTTTTCCTCCAATACGGACTCTTCTATGCCAAGCAGGATGAGGCGGATCTCTTCCACCTGTTTCCGCAGGTCGCTATTTGCCGATATCGTCTGACTGAAATGAGCTTCTTCTTCAGCAGACATCCGGCCTTGCAGGAAACGTTCTATTTCCTCGAATTGCTCTTGCGGTATTTGGTTATCTATCTCCAAGGTATTGGTTTTGTTGTAATGATTTTCTTAGCCGCTCGATGCAACGATATTTATTGTTTCGGGCGGTCGCCTCTGTCCATTTAAAAATGTTGGCAATTGTTTTAAGTGATTCTTTACGGTAATAAAAACGCTGCAACACTTCTCTGCAGGTATCTCCAAGGTTCTTAAAATGCTCTTTTATCAGCTGTATCTTCTCCTGTTCCTCCGGCGAAGGCAATTCAATATTATGTTCGACATCCGATTCATTTAGGAGAACCGTATTACGGTATTGGGCGGACCGTAAATGATCGATCCATTTGTTTTTTACAATTTGAAGCAGATAGCTTTTCAAGGAATTTTCATTTCTCGACTCAAACCTGTTTAACCGTATGTTCCGCCACATAGCGACAAAGGCCTCCTGGTAGACATCTTGCGCCTGCTCTTGCGTTCCTCTGTTTAACAGTATATATTTTTTAGCCGCCGGGTAGTTTTCCATATATATTTCCTTAATCGTTGTTTCATCGTTAAACCAGGAGGCCATAACCAGGCTTCCCGGATCCGCAGGCGAGCTTTCTGAAACCCTTTTGTCAATCATGGCAAAAAGATACAAAAATATCTTTTTGGAACGCCTGTTCGTTAAAATCCCCGATTATAAATCGGAGAAAAAAGGAAAATGTCATCAGCTTGATGACATTTTAATGATCCGGTCGATATAACCAATCAGACATCCGTTTTCAGCCTTATCCAAACCGGACGCTTATCTTCGGCTTTGGATAAGATAACGAACCATTTAATTATTGATTAATCTAATCGGCATGAGACTTTCTATTTTATTCCTTAGCTTTTTCCTGCTCCTGGGCGCGAGTTCCTGCAAAAAAAACAGCGGCAACGATGAACAAGACAATGGCAACACTCAGATCGCCACCCTTGAAGCAGCTTATGCTGCTTCCGAGTCTGTATACGGAATGAAGTACACATTCAAGGTGCAGTTTAGCAATATTGGCAAGGTTACTGAATTCGGGGTCGTTTACAAACCCTGGATACGCGATAAAGCCAACAAAACGCCTACTATCGGGGATGCTGAGAGTTCCAAACTGCCTTTTACCGGAACACCGTCGACAGGGGTCGTGCTTACCGGAGAAATAACGCTGCGTTACGCTGATTTTAATGACGCCAATTACCGGGCATATGCGATTACCTCCAGCGGAGAGGTTGTCTATGGAACAATACTGTATATTAGTTTTGCCTAAAATGACGAGGCCGGATTTTCAGCGTCTATAAGTCTCGTTAGCGTTTCAATGGAAACGCTGCCAGGCGATGATGGCTGCTACATTTTTAACGTTAAGCGAAAGCGCTTTTCGTAAAAGCCCCTCTAAAAAAGCAACGCCCGCTAAGGATCCCGGGGAATCTATAAGGTTAGCTGGAAAGTATTTAACTAGCCGTCTTTACGATCGCCGGGATACTTTTTTTTCAGAAATGAAATAGTTTCCTTCATTAATCTCTTCGATGCATCCTGGTTAATATCGGACAACTTTTTTATATAGATACAGGCTTTGCCCATTTTGAACTTTCCCAGGTCCTTCAATAATTTACTTCGGAGTCCACGCAGGTGGAGCAGAAGCAAAATTTCCGATATTTTACTTAACTAACCATATATACTTCCATTAAGTTTTTAATAATAATTCAGCGTTCAACCGGCGACGAAGCGTCTTAGATAATGACGACCATCTATTGAGAAATAGCGCTGATGATATGGTTTTTCTTTGAGCATGCATCTACGCGAGAACAAGCGCATAATGTGGAAATATTTTCTCTTTCTGCTAAAGCAGATCTATTTTGACCACGGCGCCTGTTCTGTATCATTTTTGATCTGCCTAATAAACCCATAACCATGAAAGCAATAAAATGGCATATAGGATGCTCGGGGTTTTATTACCGTGAATGGAAAGGTGGTTTTTATCCTGAAAAACTCCCTCAGAAGCAATGGTTTGAGTTTTACGCCGCCCAGTTCAATACCCTCGAACTAAACGTTACATTTTATCGTTTTCCGCAGTTGTCGGATTTGGAGCGCTGGGAGCAGAAAAGTCCGCCAAACTTCAGCTTCTCTGTAAAAGCGCCCAGGTTAATCACTCATTATAAACAGTTCAATGAATGCAAGGACCTTCTTGACGATTTTTATGATACAGTACAAAAAGGCCTAAAAGAAAAACTGGGCATAATACTGTTCCAATTGCCTCCTTCTTTCGCTTACAGCAAGGAAAAGCTGGATCGCCTGGTTCAAAGCCTCCGTTCAGAAACCGGCAATGCAGTAGAATTTCGTCATAGCAGTTGGTGGAGACAGGAAGTATTTGAAACGCTAAGCGCGCACAAAATAATTTTCTGCGGCATCAGTTATCCGGGGCTTCCCGATCAGGTCGTGGCAAATCATCCAATAGCTTATTACCGGTTTCACGGCCTGCCCAAATTATACTCATCCGCATACTCGCATATGGCGCTGAAAGAAGCGGCGGATAGCCTGCTGAAAAATAAAAATCTGGAAGAAGTATTCCTGTATTTTAATAATACGGCTTCGATGAACGCTATTGAAAATGCAAGATGGATCAACGCGTATGTAAGCGAGAATATCCTTAATTCTCCGCAGGCATAAGGCTGAGGCTGGGTTAGCGAAAGTATCGACCGGCAATTAAATATTCCGTATAATGCGGCTTATCAAACATATTTTGCCTGGCAGTTCTCACAAAAAAAACTTCTTCTATGCGTTTTACCGCAATGCTTTTTTATAAAAGGGATATTACAACGGGGGCATATTTTCTTAGTATGCGCAAGCCAGTGTTTTTTCAGCTCAAATGCTTTTTTCCATTTTAAAAAATCAAAACTATACTGCCGCGCTTCACGGATCAGCTCGGTGATCTTTCCTGTCGGGATCTTTCCTATTATTGATTCGGGATGGAGCATAATGCGGAACAGCGCCTCGTTTTTTATAATATTGCCTACGCCCGAAAATATTTTTTGATCCAGCAGGGCATCGCATACCATCGTATCGGGAATGGCCTTTAATTTCTTTCTTGCCAGGGAAGCATTCCATGCATCGCTCATCACATCGGCTTCCCAGTCATATAACTCATCCAGGTCGCCCTGGATGATCCGTACAGAACAGGTATAAAAATACAGGGCGCCGTTGGCAAAGCAAAGGCCCAACCGAAGGCTTTTATCTGGTTTCGTTTGCTCATCCAGGCTATAAGATCCAAACAGAAGGAAATGAATGCGGACGGTTGTCCTTTCAAGGCATATAAAGAACTGTTTTCCCCAACTCCTGAGATCCATGATCTTTTGACCTTTAAGAGAAGAAATATCGATGCTGGCATTTCCCGAAACGCGCTCTATCTTTTTACCTTTAAACCGTTGCGCCGCTTCTTTTAAAATAATAATGCTGGGACCTTCAGGCATGGTATACCGTTTAACAATTCTCTATTCATAAAGCTTATCAAAAAGCAATAGATCAACGGGATATCCTTTCAAATCACGAGCCAGCGGTAAACAAACCGACCGGGATACTTTGAAACAGGCAGTTGGCTCTTGTCGCCCTCTGGCGTCAAACAAACCCACCGGTATGCCCAAACCGGGGTCGCGGCATGTATCTTGTTATGTTTACAAAAAGCAGCAGCGATGATCTCCATAAACCTGCCGTTAAGCAAACATGTAAAACCGATACCTCCATATGAGCAAACGCTATTCTTTTACGCGCAGAAACGGGTTAAGCCTGGTATTATTGGGGTTGATGATTGTTTTTTGGATCGCCCAGTTTTGTACAGGCTGGGCGGAAAGGAATGATGAAAGAGAGGAAGAAGGCAAATCTGCATTGTCTTTTGTTCAGTATGCCAGGAGCGGTCATTTTATACAGTCTACTTTTGAAAACTGGGAAAGCGAATTCCTCCAGATGGCCTTATATGTATTGTTAACGGTAAGCCTAAGGCAAATGGGCTCTTCAGAATCCAAAAAAATGGATGAAAAAGAAGAAGTCGACCGGGAGCCGCAGCCCCATCCCGATGCGCCATGGCCGGTAAAAAAAGGAGGAATATGGCTGAGCCTGTATAAGAACTCTCTTTTTCTTGCCTTTGCGCTTCTCTTCCTGGTCTCTTTTGCGCTTCATTTTTATGGAAGTCTTAAAGGCCATAACGAAGAGCAGTTAGATAAGGGCCTGCCGCCGGACCATTGGAATACATACATCCTGGAACCCAGGTTTTGGTTTGAATCTTTTCAAAACTGGCAAAGCGAATTCTTAGCGGTGGCCTCCATTGTATTGCTTTCCATCTGGTTGAGACAAAAAGGCTCTCCGGAATCAAAACCGGTTGACGCGCCTTATAGCCAAACCGGCAGTTAGCTAAGCGGAGACGCCCATATACTTATTGCTTAGATCCTAACCAGTAACAGTCGGCAGGTACTGGTTGAAAAAACTCTCATAGCCGCATATATCTTAGATCCTAAGCAGTAGCAGTCCGCCGATGCTGCCTATCAATATAATAGTAACCGTGTTTATTTTCCTAACGAGAAGCGTCAAAGCCAGGCATGCCGATAGGATCAGCGCCTCTCTCCATTGCTGAACAGACGAAGTAAATAAATGAAAGCCAACGACGGCTATTATTGAAATTGACGCGGCGCTAAGGCCATCCAAAAACAGCCTGAGCTTTTTGTTCTGCCTTGCGGATGAAAGCAGCTTATGCAGGAAAAACGAAATAAAAAAAGAGGGTAAAAAGATGCCGGCGGTAGCTGCCAGGCCGCCCATGGTTCCGCCGATAAGATAGCCTGCAAATGTTGCGCTTGACAATATGGGGCCCGGAGTAATTTGTCCAACGGCAATCGCATCCATTAACTGTTGGCGGCTTAACCAATGATTGTTTCGCACAAGGGATTCATCCATATAGGCAAAAAGCACATATCCGCTGCCGTACAGGACAGCGCCGATCTTCAGGAAGATCAGGAAAAGCCTGGTATCTGAAAAGCGCGCGCTTACCTGCAGCAATATCGGGGAAAATAATAAGCCTCCGAATACAGGCAATTTGTTCATTCGGATATGCGCAAAATAGTTGATAGCGCCTGCGCCAATGATCAACAGCGCTTCGCTTAGCCCAAACAGCGAGCCTGCGAAAACCAAGATGCACAACGCAATTAGGGTTCGATCATTTTTAAGCGTCTTGGCGGAAAGCCGGTATACCGTAGCGATCACCAATGCGGTTATTGCAGGCCTGAGCCCAAAAATAAAATCCTGCACATTTGGCAATGCGCTGTATTGCCGGTAAAAATAACCCAGGACAAGGCAGATCGCCATGGCGGGCATGATATAACAAACGCCGGCCACTACCAATCCTAGGCGCCCGCCCCGTTCTTTTCCGCAATGCATGACCACTTCAACAGCATTAGGGCCAGGAATGATATAAGATGCGCTAAGCGCATCCATAAAATGTTGGTGATCGATCCATTTTCGTCTAACCACCATTTCATTTTCTATGGTAGCTACCATTCCTGCAATACCGCCAAACCCTATGGTTCCTAGTTTTAAGCAGGAAACGGCAATCTCCTTTAACCTCGTAGCCTTGGTTTCTGATGTGACCGCTGATGGCATTGTATGGCATTATGCTAAAAAATCAGCGTGAAAAATACAAAAAATAAACGGTCGGAAGCGGTCGCGATACGCCGGCAGAGTAAAACAAAATATGAAGTGATTCTATTACTTTAATGACCTTCGATCGGATAGTTCTTTTATTTGCGCATGACCTTTACCTTGAATTGACCATCTCTGATGTCGAAACTCGCTCCTTCTGGGTTATTGACATAGCCCCCAAAGGTACCGGTCCATACATCATCCTGGATGCTGGTAACTGTTCCCCTGAACCAGGGGTCGTCCACAACGGTTTTCAGTTTATAGAGCACGCCTGCTTTGTCGGTGAACTCAATGCTGCCCATTCCGGTATTGACCGATGGGCCGCCAGAGCCGGCTGAGATCGAGAATGGAGCAGATGGGTTGTAAATATAACTGATGCGAATTTTCACAAATGACACACCGTCGGTTCCATTGAGTCTGAACTCCACAACGCCTGCCCCAACATCATAGTAGTTGGCAGAGGCATCGGGAACTGTGGAAAAGGAATAGTCGGTAGAGCCGATGGTCATCGTCACCGTATTGTCGCCTGGTTCAGGAGGGCCGTTCTTGCTCTTTGAACAAGAGATGGCCAGGAGGCACAATAAAGAAAATAGCTTGATGTTGTTCATGTTTGTCGGTTGAAGTACAATAATATCGCACCGAACATTAAAATGTCATCACCAGTCTGGCCAAAACCGGCATGGGTAAGAGCTGCGAACGTTATAAAAACCAGGACATATTAGGTAAACGCGGTTCAACATATTTCATCATAACGACGCTTCCACTCATAAATAAATTATGGAAATCGGCACTTGGATTGACAGTTTTTCAAATTTTAAACTGTCTGCAATTTAGGGGCGCTTACAATTAGACTTGAAGATAAAATACAGCTTATTCAGAGTATTATAATCTAATTTTAAACCGTCGATGATTTAGGGCACTTACACACTACTTACCAAATAATGACAAGAAAGATGCAGACTAAAGGCAAATAGCTGCACTCCAAAAGCACATAACTCGCAGAAAATCCGTATTTAATGCACAACGTTCACTTCCCAAGCTAAAACTTACTAAATTTGCATGTTTTAACGGAAGCAGGGCTTCTTATATATTAATAGCTAATAAAGAATATGGAGAAATTATCAGATATAGGCGTGATCGGCCTGGCAGTAATGGGCGAAAACCTGATTTTAAACATGGAAAGCAAGGGATTTCAGGTTACTGCTTTTAACCGTACCGTGGATAAGGTAGAGCATTTTATAAACGGAAGAGCAAAAGGCAAAAATATCATAGGCGCTCATTCTATCGAAGAGCTGGTTGCTTCCTTAAAATCTCCTCGCAAGATCATGCTGATGGTAAAAGCCGGCAAGCCCGTAGATGATTTTATCGAACTGCTGATCCCTCATTTAGACAAAGGGGATATTATTATTGATGGAGGAAACTCTCATTTTCCCGACACCGAACGCCGGGTAAAATACGTAGAAAGCAAGGGCCTGAGATATATCGGCACAGGGGTTTCCGGAGGCGAAGAAGGGGCGCTGCTCGGCCCGTCTATTATGCCGGGAGGCTCTACCGATGCCTGGCCCGAAATAAAGCCTATTTTTCAATCTATAGCGGCAAAAGTGGACGATGGTTCTCCCTGCTGCGACTGGGTGGGCAACGGCGGCGCCGGCCATTTT
>JAEUVR010000194.1 GCA_016786785.1 Chitinophagaceae bacterium | reverse complement strand
AGATAAGAGGCGCTAACATATTTTTCATAAATTGACCGCTAAACGATCGGGACTGTTTGCAAACAAACATGCCATATCGTTTTAATGACGATCTTTTATGAGTAATAAATATTTGCTTGGCAGTGATATTGGCTCCTCTTCCGTCAAAGTCGCCTTATTGGAGATCGCTACAGGAACGCCTGCAGCTACGGCTTTTTCTCCTTCTTCCGAGATGTCCATGGAGTCCCTGCGGCCGGGATTTGCGGAACAGGATCCCGAATTGTGGTGGAAAGAGCTGGGAAACGCCATGCGCCTGCTCAACAGCAAACATGCTTTTAATGGAGAGGATGTGGCGGCTATCGGCATTTCTTACCAGATGCATGGCCTGGTTTGTATTGATAAGGACAACAAACCCCTGCGGGATGCGATCATCTGGTGCGATAGCCGCGCAGTGGATATCGGCAATAAGGCCTTCAAAGCGTTGGGAGAAGAATTCTGCCTGCGTAATTTCCTAAATACCCCCGGCAATTTCACCGCTTCCAAGCTCCGGTGGGTGAAAGAAAATGAACCCGAACGGTACCGTAAAATATATAAAGCCCTGCTTCCGGGCGACTATATCGCAATGAAGCTAACGGGAAAACCGGCGACCACCATCTCGGGATTGTCGGAAGGCATCCTCTGGAATTTTTCCCGGAATGGCTTGGCTACGGAATTGCTGGATCATTATGAGATCGATCCTTCCCTGATCTGCCCGCTTGTAGAAACCTTCGGCGAGCAGGGACTGCTGACGGCAGAAGCCGCGGTGGCATTGGGACTGAAAGCCGGTATTCCCGTCGCCTACCGGGCGGGCGATCAGCCGAACAACGCTTATTCGCTGAATGTTTTACAGCCCGGCGAATTCGCCGCTACGGCCGGCACCTCGGGAGTCGTGTATGGCGTAGCCGACAAGGCGGAATATGATCCCGCCTCCAGGGTGAACAGTTTTGTGCACGTCAACCATTCGGTTGATGAACGCCGTTATGGCGTATTGTTGTGCATCAATGGCACGGGCATCTTATATAGCTGGCTGAAAAATAACTTTTTTAACGCCCTTTCTTACGACGAGATCAATACAAAAGCCGCCGCGGCCCCGATAGGCGCCGATGGATTATTGTTTTACCCTTTTGGCAATGGCGCGGAAAGGGTATTGGAAAATAAGGATCCCGGCGCGATGTTAAAAGGCCTCCGCTTTAATAACCATGGGCAGGGGCATATTGCCCGGGCGGCGAAGGAAGGCATCGTGTTTTCCCTGTATTATGGGATCAATATTATGGAGGAGATGGGGATGAAGGCAAGGACCGTAAGAGCGGGATACGCAAACATGTTCCTGAGCCCTGTTTTTGCCGAGGCTTTTGCCAATACTACCGGGGCGGTTCTTGAACTGTTTGATACAGACGGAGCGGTAGGCGCCGCCCGGGCGGCAGGCGTCGGCGCAGGCATATACAAAACACATCAGGAAGCTTTCGCCGGAATGAAAAAAATTAAAACCGTTGAGCCCACGAAAAAATCATCCGATATTTACGGCGAAGTATATGAAAGATGGAAAAAAGGAATTGATTATTGTTAACTTTTAAATGACCAGCAGCTCATGCAGAACAAAACAAGCGGCCAAAATGAATTTTTTCCCGGCATCGGCAAGATACCCTTCGAAGGACGTCATTCCGATAATCCTTTAGCATATAAATGGTATGAAGAAGATAAACTGGTGGCCGGCAAATCGATGAAGGACCACCTGCGTTTTGCCGTGTGTTACTGGCATTCCTTCTGCAATACCGGTAACGATCCTTTCGGGCCGGGAACCAAGGCATTCCCCTGGGATGCCGCCGCCGATCCGGTTCAGCGGGCTAAAGATAAGATGGACGCCGCCTTTGAATTTATTACCAAGCTGGGCGTTCCTTATTATTGTTTTCATGATATAGACCTGGTGGACGAAGGAAACTCGCTGCAGGAATATGAAAAGCGCCTGGCAACCATAGTGGACTACGCCAAACAAAAACAAGTCGCGACCGGCGTTAAGTTGTTATGGGGAACGGCCAATGTATTTTCACATCCAAGATATATGAATGGCGCCGCCACCAATCCTGATTTTCATGCCCTCACCTATGCCGCAACGCAGGTCAAGAATGCGCTGGATGCGACGATTGCGCTGGGAGGCGAAAACTACGTGTTCTGGGGAGGCAGGGAAGGTTATATGACCCTGCTCAATACCAACATGAAAAAAGAGATCGATCACCTGGGACGATTCCTGGGCATGGCGCGCGACTATGCGCGAAAACAAGGATTTAAGGGAACCTTTTTTATCGAGCCCAAACCCTGCGAGCCTACCAAGCATCAATACGACTACGACTGCGCTACGGTTATA
>JAEUVR010000146.1 GCA_016786785.1 Chitinophagaceae bacterium | reverse complement strand
ATCTTTTCCTGTTGCTGATAAGTATCGTTTGTCCATTTCCGGTTGTTCAACAGGTTCTGTATGGCCGTCTGAAGAGTTTGAAATATTTTTTTGTCGACCTGCGAACTGATAGCGCTGGAATTGATGGATATGCGCGCCTGCAGCTCCTGGGCTACAGAAGGCGTTATGGCCGCCAGCGCCAAACAACCGGAAATAAGCAAACGTTTAATCATATAACATTTTTACAATTCTGTCAACGATATCTTTTGCCGATTGTTGTTTTGACGTTCTGCCATAAGCTATTTCTTCGCCGCTTTTTTCAAAAATGGTAATCTTGTTCGTATCAAAGCCAAAGCCGGCGCCCTCGTCCCTCAGGGAGTTCAACACGATGATATCGGCATTCTTAGCTTTCAGTTTACGGAGGGCGCCCTGCTTCTCATCCTGGGTTTCCAAGGCAAATCCGACCAGTATCTGGTCCTTTGTTTTTCTTTCCCCCAGGCTTTTTAAGATATCCTTTGTTTTGACCAACTCCAGCCGGAGATGCTCCTCCGTTTTTTTTATCTTTTCCGAAGCCGTATGCGCCGGGGTATAATCGGCCACTGCCGCAGCCATCACGGCAATATCCGCATCCCTGAATTTTTCCTGGCAGGACTGGAACATTTCCGCGGCAGTGGTCACCCTATGCACTTCAACGTCCTCGATATTGACATGGATGGCCGAAGGGCCTAATACAAGTTGCACAGCTGCTCCTCTACCGGCAAGTTCTGCGGCCAGCGCCAGGCCCATCTTGCCGGAAGAATGATTGCCAATGAACCGGACCGGGTCTATTGGCTCATAGGTAGGGCCCGCGGTGACCAGCGCTTTTTTGCCTGCCAGGTCTTTCTTTGAAAAAAAAACATTTTCGAGAAAGGCGACAATATGTTCAGGTTCGGCCATTCGCCCCTCGCCGGATAAGCCGCTGGCAAGCTCGCCATTTTCCACGGGAATAATATGAACGCCCGCCTCCTGTAAACGCCTGATATTGGCGCGAGTAGCCGGGTGGAGCCACATGTCTTCATCCATCGCCGGCGCCGCCGCAATCGGGCAGGTCGCAGAGAGATAAGAGGCGAGCAGCATGTTATCGCAGAGGCCTGCGGCCATCTTAGCCAGCGTATTGCAACTCAGGGGGGCGACAACCATTATATCGGCCCATCTTCCCAGCATAACATGATTGGACCAGGAATCGCCCAAAAAAAGATCCGTGACAACCGGATTCCTGGACAGAGTGGACAATGTCAGGGGAGATACAAAATCTTTTGCCGCAGGAGTCATTACCACCTTTACTTCGGCGCCTTTGGCGGTTAACAGCCTTACCAGCAGAATAGCTTTATATGCGGCAATACTTCCCGTAACGGCCAGCAAAATTTTTTTTCCCTGGAACATACGTTTAAAGTTAGGGCTTTTATGTATTCGGCATGAAACTCAAAAGCGACAGATGCCATCTGCCGCTTCGATAATAAGATAGAAATTTATTTTCTTTTGCTCTAACTAAACAGATCATCCTCATTCTTGCGATAGTATATCTTGTCCTCCAGGAATTCCTGGGTAGCCAGCAATGAAGAATTGGGCATTCTCTCATAAGCTTTGGATATCTCTATCTGCTCCTTATTTTCATGGATCTCTTCGAGGCTGTCCGTATGGCTTGCAAACTCTTCCAGTTTAGAATGCAATTCCTCTTTCAGGGAGATATTGATCTGGTTGGCGCGTTTGGCAATAATGGCAATCGACTCATACACGTTGCCTGTTCTGCCTTTAATAACATTCAGGTCCTTGGTCTCCGCCGTATTGGTAATATTAGCGCTGGATTGTCGTCTTAGCCTGCTCATTTTGGATTTGTTTAATATGGTTTTGTGATAAACTAGCGTATTTTTCTACCTCCTGCTTCAGGGGGCT
>JAEUVR010000096.1 GCA_016786785.1 Chitinophagaceae bacterium | reverse complement strand
GTGAGCAGTCCGTCGCGGAGCTTGGGCTCAAACCAGGTGCTTTTGGGGGGCATAACGTTTCCGCTGTCGGCGATGTCAAACAGTTGCTGGATGCTGACGGGATAAAAGCTGAAAGCGGCGGCCATCTCTCCGCTGTTAACCCTTCTTTCAAGCTCTTCCGGTCCGCGGATGCCTCCGACGAAATCAATTCGTTTATCGGTGCGCTGATCGGCGATGCCTAATAATTTATCCAGCACATTATCCGATAAGATGGTTACATCGAGTATGCCAATAGGATCGTTGGAATAGGTATTGGGCTTTGACTCCAGCTTATACCATTTCCGGTTTATATAAAGGCCGAATTCATGGAGCTTTGCAGGAGCAAATGCCGGCCCGGCTTCTTCTATCTCGAAATCTTTTTTGAGCTTTTGAATGAAATCTTCAGCGCTCATGTCCCCGAGGTCTTTGATGACGCGGTTATAGTCCATGATATGGAGTTCGTTGGCGGGGAATAAGGTAGTAAGAAAATAATCCCTTGACCGGACCGTATCTGTCGCATCTACTTTTTGTTGGGCGGCGCTTTTTCGGGAAGGATATCCCGGGTTTTCTATGGCATTCGAGGTTTCCAGCAGTTTTCTTACTTTGGCGGCTGAGGCGGCGCGATGATGGCCGTCGGCGATATAGGTAAAAGGAACTTTTTCTTTGAAAAGCTGGACAAGCGCTGCGCTGGTCTCGGTGGAATTGACGACCCAGATGGTATGGCGGATCTCGTCTTCGGCGGTGAAGTCATATACCGGGTCGTGTTGTGATTTCCAGTTGTTGATGATATCGTCAATCTCAACTACATTTCGATAGGCAAGAAATACATTCCCTGTCTGCGCATGGGTAGCGGCGATATGGTTGATACGATCCTGTTCTTTTTCGGGGCGCGTGAATTCATGTTTTTTAATGATATCTTTTTCGTAATCGTTGATGGCGCTTCCGCAAACCAACCCTGTCTGGCTGCGTCCCTTCATGATAAGCTGATAAATATAAAAGCAGGCTTTGTCTTCCTGGAACAGGACGCCGCGTTGGATAAAGGCGTCCAGGTTCTCTTTGGCTTTTTCGTACACGTAGGCGGAATGGATATCGGTATTTTCCGGCAGGTCGATCTCTGATTTGGTGATGTGTAAAAAAGAATGAGGGTTGCCGCGCGCCTCGATTTTCGCTTCGACGCTATCCAGCACATCATAGGGGCGGGAAGCTACTTTTGGCGCAAACTGGGGTTGTGGGCGTAATGCTTTAAATGGTATGACGCTTGCCATTGAATAATTTTATTGTTTATCGGATATTTTACGCTTTTTTCTGCGCGAAATCTTTCATCAGGTTTGTAATGGCCTCCACGCTTTGAAGCGGTAAAGCGTTGTAGAGAGATACCCGGAATCCGCCGGAGCTCCGGTGTCCTTTCACGCCGACCATGCCCTCGCGTTTACAGGTTTCCAGGAACTCTTTTTCCAGGTTAGGATCATCGATGACGAAGCAAACGTTCATCTTACTCCTGTCTTCCCTGGCCACCCTGGTTTTGAATACAGGTAATGCGTCTATGGTTTGATATAATAAAGAGGCTTTTTGATCATTGATCTTTTCTATTGCCGTTACTCCCCCGACTTTTTTTAGCCAGCGCAAAGTAAGCATACATAGATATACGGCAAAAACCGGGGGCGTATTCAGCATGGAACCATTGGCAATATGGTTCCGGTAATCCAGCATGGTAGGGATGGCCCTGTCGACCTTTCCCAGGATATTCTTGTTGACGACTACCAGGGTTACCCCTGCGGCGCCCACATTTTTCTGGGCGCCTGCATAGATCAGGTCGAACTGGTTAAAGTCGAGCGACCGGCTGAGGATATCGCTGCTCATGTCCGCTACCAGGGGAACGCCTGTTTTATAAAAAGGAGAAAGATCCTGCCATTGCGTTCCATAGATAGTATTATTGGTAGTGATATGCAGGTATTTAGCGGTTTTCGGCACGGTGAATCCCTTGGGCAAATGGAGGAATCCATCATCCTTAGAACTGCATACTACTTCAACATGGCCATAGTGTTTAGCTTCCTTAATAGCTTTGGTAGACCATACCCCAGTATCGGTATAGGCGGCGATCTCATTATCGTTCAGCAGGTTCATGGGAACCTGGAAAAACTGGGTGGAAGCGCCTCCGTGCAGGAACAAAACTTCGCGGTCTGCATCTAATTGCATTAGTTCTTTAACCAGGGATATCGCTTCATCCATCACTTCCTGGAAAAGACTGGTCCTATGACCGATCTCCAGGATAGATAACCCTGTTCCGTTAAAGTTAAGAATAGACTCGCTGGCTTCCTGGAATACTTCCTTAGGGAGAATGCTTGGACCTGCATTAAAATTGTGAACGACTGGGGGCACTGTAAATAGTATTTATCTTACTTAAATAGATTTTTGGGCTGCAAAGATACTACTAAGAAACGTTTTAACCGCCTTCGCCTGCCGAAGCTCCGAAGGAGCGTAGGCGGGCCGGATAATACGTTTTAGCTTCGGTCGGCCGATTAGCACGGTATACCGCTCATGTTCTTTGAGGCATGTCGATTGAAGGGAGCGTAGGCGGGCCGGGTTCCTCTCAATCGCAGGACCTTCCTTTGATCCTTTCCTGGCTCCACAGGGTATTCAGTTCTTCAAATTCTTTTGTTTCGGCATCTGAGAAACCGGCAAGGCTGAGTGTTGACAGGTCGGGCTGACCGGCATTGACCCATGCGGTGTACCAGTAGGAGGCTGTGGCATAAACAGACTGCCGGAACCTTCGCTCCGCCATATTGTTCAGCGCCTGATCATACATAATGGCATAGCGGCTGGAATATTGCTTGATGATCATACCATTACGGTTTTCGAAAGCATATTTCTGATCTGCCGGGAACCGATCGGTCAGCTTTCTTTCCAGCGTCAAAACCGAGTCGGCTGCCGTCGCGCTTTCCAGAACCCTTGACCAGGCATATTGAGACGTGTTTTTAATATAATCTGCTTTGCCCACTAAAAAATCCCATTCTTTTTCAGCCAGTAATTCCGGCCCTCTTGATTCCCAGAGCCCATGAATGCCCTGCTGGTTAGTAAGCTGGCCATTGTGGTTGCTGCTCGCGTGTAGCGGAACATGGGCGTCGGAGATATAGTGCCCGATCTCAGCAGATAGTTTTAATATCCTGGCCTGGTTCCTTTCTTTGAAAGCAGCAGTCAGCCGGCGCACCATAATTTCTATCCACCAGGGAACAATACCGTAAGCCTGGAGCGTGTCTTCCGAGTAGCGGGCTACCGCCTCCTTCCAGTCGCGGGGCAATAAGGGGTAGGGCGCGGCGCCATACCTGTCAATATCTATATAATGGCGGGCCCCTTCCAGGGGGAGGATATAACGCCTTTTGTCAGGATCAACGGCATGTTCGCTCAGAAAATCAATATGAGGTTTATACAATACCAGCATTTCCGGAGGCAATAGGAATACGGCATAGCGGTTTATCAGCCGGTGAACGTAAAACCCCCAGGAAAATACGGGCAGGGTAAGGCCCGAACACAGTATTGTCAGTATGATCTTGCTCCAGGCCATTATTAAGCGGTTGTATAAGGGTTTATATATTAAACATGCTATGAACCCTGAAAGGGCGCCACTGTTCCGTTACGAAAAAGCTATATTATAGTTAAAACAAGCCATCCGTTTTTTGCGCTAGTTGGGCAAAGAGTGTTACGAAAGGGCTATATTATAGTTAAACCTGATGAAGCCGGCATGTCTGTTATCTCGCTGAGAGTCATGAAAGATTTATGTTGCCGTTAAAACCTATGCCGCGCGGATAGACGGATGCCAATCGATTGCTATCTCAGGTCTTGCTATAATTAAGCCTGCATGACGGATTCTTTTAGTTGCCGTCGCTGTCCTTTTCCTTTACGATCTTTAACGGAGGGTCGTCCTCAATCTCCGTAACTCCTCCGGAAATAGCAAACTTCATGGCATCGGCGGCGCTGATGCCAGCCGCCAGTTTTATACGATCTTTTTTGACAAAATAAAGCTGACCGGCAAAAGCGTATGACTTGGGAACATATACCGCCACATAATCCTGTAGACCAAACTGGTTGACTTCCGTTTGGGTAATGAACCCGATCTGCCAGACATCCCTGTCCTGCACGCAAACCAGCACCGAACGGTTAAACTTTCTTTTATTGCCGGCAAAAGCTTCGAAAAAATCTTTAAGCGTGGAATAAATGATCTTAATGCCCGGCGTCCGCTCCAATATCATATCGAATAATTCTACGAGGCGGCTTACAATAAAGGAAGAAGAGACATATCCAACCAGGATGACGATCAGAACTACCAGGGCAAAGCCGAAGCCGGGAAGTTTTGCCGGATTTCCTTTTTCATCTACTCCAAACAGGTAAGGAAAAATATTTTCCAGTATATCGGGTAAAATATTATCAACGAAATTAAATAATGCCGTAACCGCATAAGCGGTGATAGCAATGGGAGCCAGGATGATCAGTCCCTGTAAAAAGTACTGAAACAGCCCCTTAGCAATATTCTTCCATTTCATAAAACCGAATTTGAATCAAAAGTAAGCGCTGGGAATTTACCGGGAAAAGGAGAAATACGCCCAAACAAAAGTATTAAACGGGATACCGGCGGCGTTTTCTCCGGATCGGCTCTTCAGGCTTTCTTTTAGAGTAAAAGGCAGGCAATTCATTTGCCTGCTGGGTAATGAACGCTTAAGAGTTTCCTTTTAGGGGTACGGCAGAAACAGGAGATCCCCTGCCGCTGTTTTCTTTGTAAGGCTTTCGTTCCATATTATGTGCGCGGCAAAGACCGGCAATTCATTTACCTGCAAGGTAACGAATGCGTAAGGGTTTTCTTTTAGATGTACGCAAAGCATGCGATCCATATGCCTGCGAGGCAATGAACTTTTAGATGCACGACTTATCTCATTGTACTCTCTTTGTCCGCCGCCGGTAAAATAATATGGCCGGCAATAAAAAAAACAGTTGGAAACTTTGGTTACAATAAAAGTTTCCATAGTTTTGCTCCTCATTTGTGATCAATGGAGCTGAAAGACAGAATTCTTCAAAAAGCCGCTGATTTATTTCATCGATACGGAGTGAGATCGATCACCATGGATGAAATCGCTTCCCAGCTCGGGGTTTCCAAAAAGACCATCTACCAGTATTATTCCGATAAAGACGAACTGGTAGACCGGGTTATCTCGGAAATAATAGGAAATGCGCAATTTAATTGCGAAATGCTAAAGGCCGACGCCCGCAATGCCATCCATGAGATATTCCAGGTAATGGATTTTATTAAGAACATGTTTACCAACATGAACCCGGCCATGGTCTTCGACCTGAACCGGTTTCACCCTAAAGCCTACAAATTGTTTCTCAACTATAAGAACCAGTACCTCTACCAGATGATCAAAGACAACCTGGAGAGGGGAATCAGGGAAGAGCTTTACAGGCCTGAGATCAATATTGAGATCATTGTTAAACTCCGGCTGGAAGGAATGTCGATTGCATTCAACCCGGATGTTTTCCCGCCCGCTAAATACAACCTCGCTGAGATCCAGCAATCGGTTGTAGAGCATTTCCTGTTCGGCGTGGCTTCCCTGAAAGGATACCGGCTTGTCTTAAAATATCAAAAGGAAAGTTTAAAAGTTAAAAAATGAGACTTTATCCAACAAAAGAAAAAGGAAAGAGAGCGTTTGTCTTATGGATCGCCATAATATCGGCCTTTGCTTCAGCAGCCCAGGACTCCGTCCATCAATTCTCCGTGCAGGAGGCGGTGGAATATGCCGCAAAAAACAGCGCGCAGGTACGCAATGCGCTGATCGGTATCGATGTGCAGCGTCAAACAAACAGGGAAGTGACCGCGGCGGCCTACCCCCAGGCGAGCGCTTCTATAAGCGGAAACCATTATCCGAATGTGGCTGTACAGAGTTTCCCCAACTTTATCGCCCAGGCAACCTATGGCGTACTGCAGCAGGAAGGCGTTAAGGATGGCAACGGCAACCCGATCGTATCTCCAAGCGATTTCGGTATTGTTCAGGCGCAGTTCGGAACCAAATACAATGCTTCTGCCGGCGCCGACCTGTCGCAGTTGTTATTCGACGGACAGGTTTTTGTCGGGCTCCAGGCAAGAAAAACAGCAATGGATTTTGCTGCAAAAACCGCGGAAGTCACGCAGGAACAGATCAAGGCCAATATTTATAAGATCTATTATCAACTACTGGCGGGAAAACAACAGGTGTCTACCATCGACGTCAACATCAGCCGCCTGGAAAAACTCCTGAATGACACCCGGGAAATATATAACAACGGGTTTGCGGAGAAACTTGACATCAGCAAGGCGGAAGTAAGCCTCACCAATCTCCGCACCGAAAAACTGCGCGTGGAAAATCAACTGCATAACGCTTATCTCGGATTGAAGATCCTCATGGGAATGCCTGTTCGGGACGAACTGGTCCTTACGGATAGCCTGCCCGACCAAAAGCGCGTGGAAGAGGCGCTGGATACCCGGTTCAATTATGAGGAAAGAGTGGAATATGAACAACTGCAATTGAGTAAAAGATTAAATGAATTTAATATCAAACGCTACCAGCTCAGCTACCTCCCTACCGTTTCGCTCAGCGCCTCGTATGCCAAGATGGCGATGCGGAATAAGTTTGACTTTTTTAAGGCGGGCGAACCCTGGTTTCCTTCATCTTCCATAGGCGTACGCATCAGCGTTCCCATCTTTGACGGGTTTGCCAAGGACGCCAGGATAAAAAATGCCAGGCTGCAACTGGAACAAACCAACAATAACCTGAAAAGCCTGGAACTGACGATCGATAAGGAGATTGCCGAAGCAAGGGTGAATATTAAATCCGCTATTGCTACCATGCAATTCCAGGAAAAAAATATGCAGCTGGCCGAAGAAGTGTATAACCAAACCAAACTTAAGTATGAACAAGGGCTGGGGTCGAACCTTGAAGTTACCAACGCCCAGGCAGAACTGACCACGGCGCAGAACAATTATTATGCAGCCTTATACGACGCTATCAGCGCGAGGGTCGACTACCTCAGGTCAACAGGAAAATTATAACGATACCATTAACGTAAACTTTTTATGATCGTCAAAACCTTAAATATGAATTCCATTTACAAATTAACCGGGATAGCATTTGTAGTTATGCTCGTTATTTCCTGCGGCAACGCTTCGGTAGAGAAAGGCGCCGGCATAGACAAAAAAGCGCAGCTTCAGCAGCTAAGAGAACAGCAGGCGCAACTCAATCAGCAGATACATGCAATAGAAGAAGAGCTGGCCAAATCCGATTCAACCGGCGCCGTAAACGCAAAGCTGGTGGCTATTACGCCGGTCAAGACCGAAAATTTTGTTCATTTCATCGAACTGCAGGGCAGGATAGACGCTGAAAACATCGCTTATGTGACGCCTAGAGGAATGGGCGGACAGGTGACTGCCGTATATGTTAAACAAGGCGATTATGTGAACAAGGGGCAATTGCTGTTAAAACTGGATAACGCCATAGCGCTTCAGCAGGTGGACCAGGCGCAGATACAATTAGACCTTGCCAAAACCCTGTACGACCGCCGTAAGAATCTCTGGGAAAAAAATATCGGCACGGAAGTAGAACTGCTGCAGGCTAAAAATAACGTAGACAATCTCACTAAACAGATCGGCTTATTGCGCGAACAGGCGGCAATGTCCGAAGTATATGCCCAGATCTCGGGAGTGGCCGATATGGTGAACATCAAAGTGGGAGAATATTTCAGCCCCCAGACCGCTACGGCCCTGGGTATCCGGATCGTTAATACCCGCAATCTTAAACTGATCGCGCAGGTTCCCGAAAATTACCTGCATAAGGTGCATGAAGGAGCAAAGATCCAGATCACCCTGCCTGATATCAATAAAACCGTCGACACAAAGATCACGGTCAAGGGAAAAACAATTGACCTGAACTCCCGCTCTTTTTATATAGAAGCCAGGCTGCCTGATTCGAAAGACTTCCGCCCGAATCAGATCGCCCTGGTGAAAATACAGGACTATGAGGCGAATAATACGGTTACCATCCCGATGAATACGCTTCAAAATGACGAGAAGGGAAAATATGTAATGGTGGCTGTTAATGAAAACGGAAGAAAGCTTGCCAGGAAACGCACGGTGGAAATAGGAGAGCTATATGGCGATAACCTTGAGATCAAGGGCGGTCTGCAACCAAACGACGCGCTGATCACTGAAGGTTTCCAGGGATTGTACGACGGCCAGGCGATAACTACCAACGCAAATTAATTAACAGACAGGATCAACCTCAGTCAATTTTTAAAATAACTGTATGAGCGCATTAGAAAATTTAAAGGGGAAATTTAAACAGTTTGGCCCTACTACCTGGAGTATCAAAAACAGGACTTCCATCTACCTGATGATGATATTCGTGTCGTTCATAGGAGTGTATCAATTTATTACGCTTCCCAAAGAACAATTCCCCGACCTGGTCATCCCGACGGTCTATATCCAGACCATCTACGTGGGAAACTCGCCAAAGGATATTGAAAACCTGGTGACCCAGCCGATCGAAAAACAACTTAAGGGCATCACCGGCGTAAAGGTTCAGAAAACGACCAGCACCTCGCAGCAGGATTACTCCGCCATCATCGTTGAGTTCGACGCTTCGGTGAATATTGACGTCGCCCTGCAAAAAGTGAAAGACGCGGTGGATAAAGCCAAGACGGATCTTCCGACCGATCTTACCCAGGAGCCTACCGTGATAGAGGTTAACCTCTCCGATATGCCGATCATGTACGTGAACATCAGCGGCGATTTTGATCCTGTCCGCCTAAAGGAATATGCCGATGAGCTGCAGGACCGGCTGGAAGAGCTGCCTGCGATAAATCGCGTGGATATTGTTGGCGCGCCGGAAAGAGAGTTCCAGATCAACGTAGACAATTACCGCATGCAGAGCGCCAATATCACTTTCGATGATATTGCCAATGCCGTAGCCCGCGAAAATTTAGACATCTCCGGCGGCCTGCTTGACGTGGGCAATATGAAAAGAAACCTTCAGTTAAAGGGGCAGTTTAAAACCGCTTACGATATAGAAAAAGTAGTGATACGGAATACCAGCGGCCAGCCTATTTACCTGAAAGATATCGCCGTGATCAAGGATACCACCAAGGAAAGGGAAAGTTATGCCCGCCTCGACGGCAAGAATGTGATCACGCTGAACATCATTAAAAGAGCGGGCGAGAACCTTATTGAGACCGCCGCAAAAGTAAAAACGCTGGTGCAGGATAAACAGAAAAATGAATACCCGCCCAGCCTGAAAGTAGTGATCACCGGCGACCAGAGCAAGAATGCGCGCAACTCTTTTAATGAACTGGTGAATACCATTGTGATCGGATTCGTGCTGGTGCTGATCATCCTGATGTTTTTTATGGGAGTGGTGAACGCCTTCTTCGTGGCGTTAAGCGTGCCGCTGAGCATGTTCGTCGCCTTTATGTTCCTGCCGGCGGCGGATATGATGGTCGGCGCGCATGTAACCCTCAACTTCATCGTTCTTTTTGCCCTGCTATTTGGACTGGGCATCATCGTGGATGACGCGATAGTGGTGATAGAAAATACGCACAGGATATTTGTGCAGGGAAATGGAAAGATCAATTCCGAACAATCCGCTATCATGGCCGCCGGCGAAATATTTATCCCGGTGCTGGCCGGCACGCTCACCACGCTGGCGCCTTTCTTTCCCCTGCTTTTCTGGCCCGGCATTATAGGAAAGTTCATGATCTATCTCCCCGTGATGCTGATCTTTACCCTCTCGGCCTCGCTGGTGGTGGCTTTTATCATGAACCCCGTGTTTGCGGTGGACTTCATGAATCATCCTGAGAAAGATGTTTCCAAAATGGACATCTTTAAGAAGCCTGGCTTATGGATAGGCGTAGGATTTGGCATTTTGCTGGACCTGGTCGGACAAACATTTTTCGGCAACCTGATCCTGTTCCTTGTGCTGATGGTATTGTTGAACCGTTTTGTACTGAACGATGTTATCCATGCATTCCAGAACAAGCTGCTTCCGGCGTTGATGAGAAGGTATGAACAGTTATTGCGCTGGTCCCTCAAAGGATGGCGTCCTGTTTACCTGCTCCTCGGCACGATAGCCCTGTTTTTTGTAAGCCTTTTTATTTTTGTAAGCGCCGTCGGCGGAGGCAGGGTGAAAGTGGTGTTCTTTCCCAAAGCGGACCCCAACTTCATCTATGTTTACCTGAAACAACCGGTAGGCACAAATGTCGAATACACTGATTCCGTCACCCGGGTATTGGAAAAAAGAGTGTATAAGACCCTGGGCATGGAAGACGGTAAAACCAACCCTATTGTAGAGAGTATTATTGCCAACGTGGGCGTGGGCGCCGCGGACCCCTCAAGCGGCGATAGAAGCACCCGGTCGGAACTGGGAAGGATACAGGTTTCCTTTGTGGAGTTTGAACACCGTAACGGCGTTTCCACGGCGGCTTACCTGGATTCTATCCGGGCGGTCGTTAAGGGAATACCTGGCGCCGAGATATCGGTAGACCAGGAGAGCAGCGGCCCTCCTACCGAACCGCCGATCAATATAGAAGTGGCCAGCGAAAATTTTGACAACCTGATCAAAACCGCCGTGAGCCTTAAAAATTATCTCGACTCGATCAGGGTGCCGGGCGTGGAAGAATTAAAGATGGACGTAGACCTGACCAATCCTGAAGTTTCGCTTACAGTAGACCGTGAGCGCGCCATGATCGAAGGCGTATCTTCTTATCAAATTGGCATGGAGATCAGGACCGCCCTGTTCGGACGGGAAGTCTCCAAGATAAAAGACGGCGAAGACGAGTATAAGATACAGCTGCGCAACCAGGAGCTACAGCGAAAAAGCCTGACCGACCTGTTGAACATGAACATTGTTTTCCGCGATATTTCCACCGGCGGCATCAAGCGCATCCCGATCAGTTCGCTGGTGAAAGTTGATTATACCACTACCCTGGGCAGCGTAAAAAGAAAGAACCAGAAAAGATCGATCATCCTTCGTTCCAATGTGCTCGAATCGCAGGGATATACTCCTACAGGAGTGAATCAGGAAATAAAATCTCATCTGGACAGGTTCCAGGGACGGGCGCAGGGAGTGTCTATCAGTCAAACCGGGGAGGGCGAACAACAAGCTGAAACAGGCGCTTTTCTCGGCAGCGCCATGGTGGTTGCGCTAATGCTGATACTGATCATCCTGGTATTGCAGTTTAATTCTATCAGCAAACCGGTAATTATTTTAACGGAGATCATCTTCAGCATTATCGGCGTGCTTCTCGGCTTTGCCCTTACCGGTATGGATGTATCCGTGGCCTTTACCGGCCTGGGCGTTGTAGGTCTTGCTGGCATTGTGGTGAAGAATGGCATCCTGGTCATTGAATTTGCCGACGAGCTCCGCATGCGGGGAATGAAAATAAGAGAAGCGGTTGTACAAGCGGGTAAGACAAGGATCATCCCTGTATTGCTTACGGCTTTGGCGGCTATATTCGGGCTGATACCGCTGGGTATCGGGTTTAATATTGATTTCATTTCGATGTTCAAAGAACTGAACCCCCATATCTTTATAGGCGGCGATAGCGCCCGCTTTTGGAAGCCGTTGGCATGGACCATTATATTCGGGCTGATCTCCGCGTTCTTTATGACGCTGGTCATCGTTCCCGCGATGTACCTTATTGCCGAACGCCTGAAAAGGCCCATGCGCAGGATGTTTGGCGGTAAATGGATATCCATGATGGGTATTCCGCCGCTCACCCTGGTATTTATCCCATTGATGATTGTCGCTGTGATCAAACATGGATTTGATAAAAGAAGAAGAGCGCGTAAACTGGTCGATCAACCGGTAAACAAATATTTTATAGGCAGTTGGTTTTAATCTAAAATCAGGAGCCCCTTTTATGAGAACAAATCACGAAATAGACTACCAGATACACGGCGAGGAGATGCAATATGTGGAGATTGAGCTGGACTACGCCGAAACGGCCATTGCGGAAAGCGGCGCCTTTATGATGATGGAAGAAGGCATTGTTATGCAAACCATATTTGGAGACGGCTCGCAGCCTAGGCAGGGTATCTTTGGCAAGCTGGTATCGGCGGGTAAACGATTACTGACCGGCGAGAGCCTGTTCATGACCGCATTTACCAATGATGCTCAGGGCAAAAGAAAGGTAAGCTTCGCTTCTCCTTATCCCGGGAAGATCATTCCCTTCGACCTGCTGCGGTTAGGCGGAAAGATGATCTGTCAGAAAGATTCTTTCTTATGCTCTGCAAAAGGCGTTTCTGTCGGCATTGAATTTCAGCGTAAGCTCGGAACAGGGCTTTTTGGAGGGGAAGGATTCATCATGCAGAAACTGGAAGGCGATGGATTGGCTTTTGTGCATGCAGGCGGGCAT
>JAEUVR010000019.1 GCA_016786785.1 Chitinophagaceae bacterium | reverse complement strand
GCATAAACTCACCGATTTTAAATTCGAGAAAAAGCTTAAGGGATTTGCCATTAAGGAGCCGGTATTCAGTTTCAATAAGTTTCCGGGCGTAAGCAGGGAATTAGGTCCTGAGATGAAGAGCACCGGCGAAGCGATCCGGTTCATCAAAGACCTCAGGGACCCTTATTTCAGGAAACTATACAAGGACAGAAGCATGTACCTGAGCAAATAGGCGCCGCGAGTGTGGGAGACGTTATAATATGTGTGCTGTTTCCAGCGGCCATCGCCTGATCGTTTTGGCTCCGGGCCGGAGTAAGCCGGACTATAGTCATCCTTCAATTATCCTTCGTTTATCTTTCGTCTTGCCTTCAGCCGATAGATAGCCTATATCCGGCGATCGCCGTTAATATCCGGCAAAGGCCCCTCATAATCAAACAGCGCGGACACGGGAACCTGCAGGGCATCCGCCAATATGGCTATTGTATTCAGCTCAATATTACCCAGGCCATTTTCAAAGCGGCTGATATCGCTGCTTGGCACATGCGAAAGCACTTCAATATCCACCTGCACCTGTTTTCGCTGCTTGCGGATCTTTTGCAGCCGCCGGCCAAATCTTTGTTTTTCTTCGGTTATTTTAAGCGGTATGAATTTTTTATGAAAGCCCTGCGTGGAAGATGGACGATCAGGAAGCGGACGCAGGCCATTGTTTTTAGAAAGCGTTGTTTGCGCAGGCGGAATAAAATGCTCATCGGAAAAAAAGACGATAAGCGCGACTTCCAGCGCATTGGCCAGCGCAACCAGCCTGGAAAACCTGGGGCTTCTTCTAGCGTTTTCGATCCTGCTGATCTCTGCTTTATTGATCTTTAAGCGCTGCGCCAATGCAACCTGCGTAAAACCCCGCAGTTTTCTGATCTGCTTAAACTGTTGCGCAAACGCCATTCTGACCCTTTCATCAGGATTCATTTCCAATCATTTGTTGAAAGGTGTCCGAATGGGTCAAAATAAAAATTGTGTTTTAGCGCATATTTTAAAAAATATGTTTACTTTGCATTCAACTGCGTGTATTCGCTGCGTTATTCAGAAGCAGTTATTTTTCTATAAGAACTCCGGCAAGGCGCCAAGATGAACGGGAATTGGCGTTACGCTATTAAACCTCGGAATTTCACGAAAGGCCAGACCAGGATAAGGCGAGTTAAATAATTTTTATGGGCCAGAACAGGTTTTGACAAAGCCTGCGGCGGCAGCTAACCGGATCGCGGAAACAGAACTTCCGGCTCAACAAATCTGTTGTCTGTATCCGTAGTTAGCAAAAGTTGACCTGACGCGCTGCTTGAACGCATTGGGTACAGCGCTGGCATGCTGGTAGTATTCACCATAGCCCGACATTAAGGCTCCTATATATAAACCTATCCCTCACTCAAAAGCAATCATTATGATTCCCGTTTACCTTCACAAAGGGCTTCACCTGCTGCAAACGCAGATGGCCAAGAAGCCCAAAAGTCCTGTTTAAAGAACCTTCCATTTAAACGATTATCCGCTTATTGCGCTTATGCTGCAAATCGCATTATTAACAATAATGCCCAAACGCAGCATACCTGCATGACCCCGTTATGCCCATGAACCAATAATGGGATTGGATAGTCGTAGATCATTCATTTTATTTCCTACAACCAAATCGCAACTTGCAATGAGAAAATTCAAACATTGCCTGCTGGCCATCTTATTGCCGGCAATGAATGCCTTTGCCCAATCGCCGCCTGAAAGCATCAGGCCGCTGGAGATTGGAGATGCCGTACCGGATATTGTCCTCACAAACGTTACAAACTACTCCAGGCCTACGATCAATTTATCCAAGCTGAAAGGAAAACTGGTGATACTGGATTTTTGGGCCAGCTATTGCAGTTCCTGCATTGACATGTTTCCAAAGATCAACCATCTGCAGGAGATATTCAAGGATCAGGTCCAGGTTATTTTAGTCAACGCGTATAAAAATGACGATCCTGAAAAGATCGCCTCCATATTTGAAAAACTAAAATCGCGGACGGGACAACCCGTCACCCTTCCTTCAAGCGCATTACAGTTGTCCATTACCAGCTATTTCCCGCATAAATATGTTCCGCACTATGCCTGGATCGATAAAAACGGAAAGCTGGTTGCTATAACTTCACGGTTCGAAGTAACAAAAGAAAACATACAATCTGTACTTGACGGAAAGAATATTTCCCTTCATCTCAAAAAAGACCAGTTCGATTTCAACCGCAACAAGCCGCTTCTTGTTGACGGCAATGGCGGAGAGGGGAATGAATTCCTGTACCGGTCCCTGCTCACCCCCTTTATTGAAGGGATCGGCAACGCAAACGGCACGCAGAGAAATGAAGAAAACAAGATCATAAGATATTATAAGCATAATACTCACGCTTTAATGCTGCTGCGCGAGGCCTATCGGGAAAAAATGAACTTCCCGGCAAACCGGATCCTGATCGAAGCCAGAAACCCGGAAAGGTTTCAGTATGCCAGTGAAAATAGCGCTTCATATGAAAATCAGTATTGCTACGAAATCATCGCGCCGCCTTCCGACTGGGAAGAAATAAAAATATATGTGCAGGAGGACCTTAGCAGAATGTTTCAGATCCGCGTTTCCAACGAAGAAAGAGCGCTTAACTGCCTGATCATAAAAGACAGCAAACATTCAGGAAAATTAAAAACCAAAGGGGGAGATCCTAAAATTGGCCTCGATACCAACAGCCCTATCAATTACCTACGCAACCAATCCATGGGTGTGTTTACCGATTTATTGAACAACATATCCGATAAGATGCCTGTCCTAAACGAAACCGGCATTTCAGAAAACATAGACATTGTATTCCCATCCAAATACTCAACTCTCAATCAAGCAGCGCTTAAGCAATTCTTGATCCAATCCGGATTTCAAGTAACCGAGGAAAAAAGAACATTACCCGTTGCCGTTATCAGAGACCGATAAGATTCCCATCATTCTCACCACCTAAAACCAAGATTTATGCGTTTATATCCATATACCCGGAAAGTATATTGCCAATCGTCGGCGCCATTATCTTTCATATTAAGATCCGTCGCGCTAATAACATGCGGGATCTTATTTGCCCTTTCCATTTACGCACAGACTACAGAAACAAGAGGAAGAATAGTCAATGAACAGGGAGAAGGAGCGCCCAATGTTTCCATTACCATAAAAGGAACCAATCGCTCTACAACCACCAATAGCCAGGGCGAATTTGTGCTTACAGGGTTAGATAACAACACTACCCTTATTATTAGCAGCATCGGGTATGAGCCGATGGAATTTAAACCCCAGGGACAGTCTGCATTAACGATCCGACTGAAGACCAGGGCCAGTGAAATGCAGGAAGTCGAAGTAGTCAGCACCGGTTACCAGGATATTCCTAAAGAACGTTCCACCGGATCATTCACCAAAATCGATAATGCTACGCTTAACCAGCAAACAGGAACCAATATACTGGATCGTTTGATAGGGGTAACCAGCGGGTTGTTATTCGACGTAAACAAAGAGGATGGAAACCCGCAAAACAAGACCAAGATCTCCATTCGCGGCTTAAGCACCATTCATGGACCTATGGACCCATTAATTGTGGTGGATGGCTTTATCTACGAGGGCGATATCGAAAACATCAATCCCAATACGATAGATAATGTAACTGTTCTGAAAGATGCGGCAGCAGCCAGCATCTGGGGCGCCAGGGCGGGAAACGGCGTAATCGTGATCTCCACCAAAAGGGGAAAATTCAATCAGAAGCTAAAGGTCGATGTAAATGCAAACATAATTGTTGCCGAAAAGCCGGATTTTTTCTCGCTTCCCGAGATATCATCCGCTGATTTTATAGATCTGGAACAATTCTTATACAACAATAATTATTTTAATGGCGCGCTGAATAGCATTTACACGGCTGTATCTCCAGCCGTATCCATATTCCAAAGAACAAAGAACGGCGGGCTGAGCCCCAGCGATTCCGCCTCCCTTATCAATGCGCTAAAAAAGTCTGATATCAGGAATGACCTGCATAAATATATCTATTCGAACGCTGTGATCCAACAGTATTCCGTCAACCTGAGAGGCGGAAGCGCCAATCATTCCTATACCCTTGGGGTCGGCTACGATAGAAACCTATCCGACGTACAGTCGCGGTCGGATAAGCTAAACATAAAACTGGAAAATATTTTTCAGCCGGTTAAAAACCTGCAGATACTACTGGGCGTTTATTATACCGCTAATAAGGGGGGCTTGGGAAAACCCGGTATCCGCTCGCTTAGCATAGGCGGAAGAAGGGTTCCCTATCTCCGGCTCGCAGATAACCAGGGCAATCCTGTATCCGTTCCTACAGGTTATCGGGACGAATACACCGATACCGCCGGAGCTGGCAAGCTATTGGATTGGAAATATTATCCACTGGAAGACTACAAGCACAACAAGTTCAAATCCAACACAGAGGAAATCTACAGTATCGTTGGAATAAACTATAAAATAAACAAGCTATTCGCTTTGGATCTAAAATTCCAACACCAGAAGCAACAAATACAGACAGAACAAATTTTCGATATTGAAAGCTATATCACCCGAAATACCATTAATACCTATAGCTCCATAAACGGCGAAACCGGGGTAGTCAGTTATGGGGTTCCTTTCGGAGCAATCCTAAAAAATACTTCTTCCAGCATTCAGTCGCATACCGGAAGGGCGCAATTGTTATTTAATCATTCCGGGGGCGACCACGAAATCAGCGCAATCCTGGGAAGTGAAATAAGGCAGGCGCGAGCCCTTGGCAATAGCAATACTACGTACGGATACAATGCCGACCCCCTATTATATGCTAATGTAGACTATGTTAACGTTTACAGGACCTATACGGGTGGATATCAAAGAATCCCCGATGCTCCTTCGCTTTCCCATACCCTGAACAGGTTTGTCTCCCTGTTTGGCAATGCTTCCTATACGTTTAAAAACAAATACAGCCTGTCGATCAGCAGCAGAAAGGATGGATCCAATCTGTTTGGAGCTACTGCCAATGACAAATGGAAGCCTTTATGGTCTGCGGGAACTGCCTGGAAGATCTCTAACGAACCTTTTTATAAATCAGCGCTTTTCCCGGTGTTGAGATTGAGAACCACCTATGGTTACAGCGGAAACGTTGATCTGACTAAAACGGCAGTAGCCGTTGGCTCCTATTCTCCTTCTTCCAGTATCAACTTACCTTATGTCCAGATCGTTGCGCCGCAAAACCCATCCCTGCAATGGGAAAAGATCGGCATGTTCAATATCGGCCTCGAGTTTGAACTAAAAGGACAGACGCTGTCCGGATCCATAGAGTATTATCGTAAAAAAGGAACCGATCTGTATGGACGGACACCCTACGACTATACCGTTTGGGGAGGGGGCGGAGGCGAACTGGTCAGGAATGTGGCAAACATGAAGGGCTCGGGATTGGATGTTATTCTTAACAGCAAAAACATAAATAAGGTCTTCAAATGGAATAGTTCGTTGCTGCTTAATTACAATAGCAGCAAAACATCCAAATACCTGAGTGAATCGGCGCAAAGCATCACCAGGATCCTTGGCGGCGGAACCGGCATAAGCCCGGTGGTTGGCAAACCGCTATATGCTATTGCCGCTTATCAATGGGGCGGGCTGGATGCCCTCGGAAACCCCCAGGGCTTTGTCAATGGAGAACTAAGTACTAACTATAACGCAATCCAAACAGAATCCGCCAAAGCGGAGGAGGGCAACCTGGTCTATATCGGCCCATCAAGTCCATCGGTTTTCGGATCGCTGATCAACTCATTTGCTTTCAAAAAACTTTCTCTCTCCATAAATCTGTCCTATAACCTGGGCTACTATGTCAGAAGGCCGGCGCTCAATTACTATCAATTGGTTTCCCAGGGCTCCGGGCACAGCGACTATGCGAACAGGTGGATGAAACCCGGCGATGAGAGAACCACCACTATCCCTTCCTTTATCTATCCGGTTAATCAGAACCGGGAATCGTTTTATGCGCTGTCTGAAATCAATGTCTTAAAAGCCGACCATATCAAGATCCGGTATATCAATTTGAGTTATTCCTTAAACAATCCGGCATCGAGAAGTTCAATACTAAGGCACGATATACAAGTCTATGCCAATGCCGCAAACCTGGGAATGCTATGGCGCGCCAA
>JAEUVR010000414.1 GCA_016786785.1 Chitinophagaceae bacterium | reverse complement strand
CGGGTTTTGCCCAAAGCTTTCATGCGGGGATTAAAGGCGGCGCAAACATTAATAAAATCGAGGGGAAGGCTTTCAACGAAGAGTTCCGTCATGGTTACAACGGCGGAGCGTTTGCAGAGATCAATTTTTCTAAAAAATGGGGCATTCAGCCCGAGCTGATATGGAACCAGTCGCAGACGGTGGTTTCGCAGCGGTTTAAAGACCTCTACGACGAGGGGCTTTCCGAATTAAAAGGCGTAAAGCTGGATTACCTCAGCATTCCCCTGCTATTGAGTTATACGCCTGCTAAATTTATTTCATTCCAGGCAGGCCCGCAGTTCGGTATTCTCGTAAATAAAAATGATAACCTGCTGCAAAATGGAAAGGAGGCGTTTAAGTCAGGCGATTTTTCTCTTCTGGGCGGCGTCCAGGTAAATATTGGCGGCATAAAGGCCGGCGGCAGGTATTCACTCGGGTTATCCAATATCAGCGAGATCAAGGATGTCGATAAATGGAAAAATAACGGGTTTCAGTTGTATGTCGGCTTCAGGATCATCTGATGCCTGGCGATGCCGGCGCAATGAATGGCATAGCCTGCCTGGATAGAGCGAGAGATGATATTTGGGCATCATATCAATGGATAATAATGATTGAGGGCGCCTCGGAAACCGGGGCGCTCTTTTTTTGCAAACCGAGGGCGTTAAAGCGCCCCGACTGACATTTAAGAACCTTAAACGCCTTGGCGCCAAACTTGACATATACCCCATTCCCTGGAATATTATCGTTATATAGACAGGAAGTGTTATTTTGTCATAGCTAAACAGGAATATGAAAGTATCTGAATATTTATTGAAGGCGGAAGATGAGATGGACTTTATCCCCATAATCCCCATCAATGAGAATGATAGCGAGAACGAACAGCAAATTGTCATACCTGCCGAACTCCCCCTGCTGCCATTAAGGAATACGGTCCTTTTTCCCGGCGTGGTGCTGCCCATCACCGTGGGCAGGGATAAAAGCATCAACGCAGTGAACGAAGCCTATAAGGCCGACAAGCTGATAGGCGTAGTGGCGCAAAAGGACAGCGAGGTGGAAGAGCCTTCTGCCAAGGACCTGGAAGATATAGGCACTATTGCCCGCATTGTGAAACTGATAAAAATGCCCGATGGCGGCACCACCGTGATCATACAGGGCAAGAAAAGGTTCAGGATCGGCCGGATACTGTCCGACGATCCCTGTTTTAAAGCCGTGGTGGAAGCGTTGGAAGAGGAAGAAGCGCCGAAAGACCAGGACTTTGAAGCCTATGTGGCAAACATCAGGGATCTTGCCTCCCAGATCATCCAGCTATCGCCCAATATCCCCTCGGAGGCGGGGCTTATCCTGAAGAACATAGAGAACAGATCTTTCCTGATCCATTTTATTTCCAGCAATCTGAATACGGAACTAATGGAAAAGCAGAAACTGCTTGAGCTCAACAGCATCCAGTCGAGGGCGGACCTGCTGATGCAATTGCTCCAGCGCGAGCTGCAGTTTGCGGAATTAAAAAATAAGGTGACCACCAAAACAAAGACAGAGCTGGATAAGCAGCAGCGCGAATATTTTCTGCAGCAGCAGATGAAAAGCATAAAGGATGAGTTGGGAGGAGATAATAATGAGAAGGAAGTAAAAGACATGCAGAAGAAGGCCGAATCTAAAAAATGGCCTAAGGAAGCTGCGGAAATGTTTAAAAAAGGCGTGGAGAAGCTGGAAAGAATGCACCCTACAACGCCCGATTACTCTGTGGTGTACAATCATCTCGACCTCATGCTCGATCTTCCCTGGGAGGATTATACGGAAGATTCTTACGATCTCAGAAAAGCAAAAAAAATACTCGACCAGGACCACTACGGGATGACAAAAGTGAAGGAGCGCATCCTGGAATACCTGGCAGTGCTCAAATTAAAGGGCGATATGAAAAGCCCGATCCTTTGTTTTGTGGGC
>JAEUVR010000379.1 GCA_016786785.1 Chitinophagaceae bacterium | reverse complement strand
AGGTAAAATGCTTTTTATTACTTTTGTCGTATGAGCAATATAGAGGCTATGGAATACAATACAGGAAGGAATTCTTTGATCATGCGCGAATATGGAAGACATATTCAGAAGATGGTTGAATATTTATTAACCCTCGACGACAAAGAAGTGAGGCAGCGGAATGCTTATGCCGTTATTGAATTAATGGGTTTTTTAAATCCTCATTTAAAAAATGTGGAGGATTTCCGCCATAAGTTATGGGATCATTTATTTTTGATTTCCGATTTTAAACTTGACGTAGAATCGCCTTATCCTATTCCTACCAGGGAAACATTAAAAGCAAAGCCCAAACCGCTTCCTTACCCCAAGCGTTACCCGAGGTTTGCGCATCTCGGTAAAAACCTGGAGATCGTTGTCAACAAAGCATTAAAAGAAGAAAACCCCGAAAAACGACAGGGTTTTGGAAATGCCATTGCCTACTATATGAAGCTTGCTTATAGCAACTGGCATAAGGAAACCGTTCATGACGACGCTATCCAAAGCGAACTGACTTCTATCACCCAGGGTCAGCTGGCTTTTACCAATACGCCTTTTGTTCGTAGCCCGCGGCCTAACGAGGGACGTAACGATAACAGGAATTTTAATGATTTCCGGAACAAACGCAATCAGAAATTCCAGTCCCGCGGAAGAAATGACCGCGACAGGGGGAATGAACGCAATGGAAATGGGGCAAAGTTCAATAAGAAACGATACAAATAATCTTCGTGGTAAAGCCTGTTTTTTGACCCTGACCAGCTTAAGCTGTCGGGGTTTTTGGTTGTATAGATATATGCGGTAGCCGCAAATCTTAGTTTTCTGTAGCTTACATCGCAAAACCCGATTTATTCATGCGTTCATTTGAAGTAACCGGAGGCAACAAATTAAAGGGAGAGATCATTCCGCAGGGAGCCAAAAATGAGGCCCTTCAGATCATCAGCGCCGTATTGTTAACGGCCGGAAAAGTAACGGTCACGAACATTCCGGATATTGTCGACGTAAACCTGCTGATCGAGCTATTGGGCGATATGGGGGTGAAAACAGACCGGCAAAGCCGCGATGTCTGCGTATTCCAGGCCGATGAGGTGAATCTTGATTTTTTGCAGAGCGATCTGTTCAGAGATAAAAGCGGGCGGTTAAGAGGCGCGGTGATGACTGCCGGCCCGCTGCTGGCCAGGTTTAAGAAAGCATATATTCCCAAGCCGGGGGGCGACAAGATCGGAAGAAGAAGGCTGGACACCCATATTGTCGGATTTGAGAAGCTTGGCGCAAAGTTCAATTATCATGTAGGAGATGGCTTTTTTCACCTCGAAGCGCCCGCTTTAAAAGGAACCTATCTCTTGCTTGACGAACCCTCGGTGACGGGAACGGCAAATATTATCATGGCCGCAGTGTTGGCCGAGGGGATAACCACCATTTACAATGCCGCCTGCGAGCCCTATCTTCAGCAGTTGTGTAAGATGCTTAACCGCATGGGCGCAAAGATCTCGGGCATTGGCAGCAACCTGCTGCAAATAGAAGGCGTATCCAGCCTGTCAGGGACCGAACACCGCTTATTGCCCGATATGATCGAAGTGGGATCGTTTATCGGGCTGGCCGCTATGACGCAGGGCGATATCCTCATCAAAAATGCAGGTATAGAAAGCCTGGGACAGATACCTGAAAAATTCGGGCAGCTGGGGATAAAAATGAATTTTCTGGGCGATGATATCCATATCCCCGAGCAGGATATCTATGAGATCCAGCATTTTTTAGACGGTTCCATATTGACCATTTCCGACCATCCATGGCCCGGGTTTACGCCTGATCTGTTGAGTATAGCGCTGGTGGTAGCTACGCAGGCAAGAGGGTCCGTGCTTATTCATCAGAAAATGTTTGAAAGCCGGTTGTTCTTTGTAGATAAGCTGATGGATATGGGCGCACAGATCATCTTGTGCGACCCCCATCGTGCGGCGGTGGTGGGGCTTGGCAGGGGACACAGCCTGCGGGGCATCACCATGAGCAGCCCGGATATCAGGGCGGGCGTGGCGCTTTTGATTGCCGCCCTTAGCGCAGAGGGGAAAAGTATTATTCATAATATTGAGCAGATAGACAGGGGATACCAGCAGATTGACGAGCGGCTGAGGAAATTAGGCGCCGATATCACCAGGATATAGCAGGCGATTACGGGGATCATATATAATGTCCATGAATAGATTTGCAGATAAGATATTGATCATTACGGCTCCTTCCGGCGCCGGGAAGACCTCTGTTACTTCCTACCTGTTGGCGCAATTTCCCCAGCTGGCATTTTCTGTTTCTGCCGCTACCCGTCAACCCCGGAAAAATGAGCGGAATGGCGTGGATTATCATTTTATGAGCCTGGACGATTTTAAGCAGAAGATCCGGGATAACGATTTTATTGAATGGGAAATGGTGTATGAAGGGAAGTATTATGGCACACTGCGCTCGGAAATGGAGCGGATCTGGCAGGCCGACCGGCTTCCCGTGCTCGATATTGACGTTAAGGGGGCGATCCATGTGCAGCAGCAGTTTCCGCAGAAAACCCTGTCCCTGTTCATTGAGCCGCCATCCATTGAGGAACTGAGAAGAAGACTGGAAGCGAGGGGCACGGAAACTGCCGATTCCCTGCAGGATCGGGTTAATAAAGCGGCTTATGAGATATCTTTTAAATACTCTTTTAGCCATACCGTCGTTAATGATGACCTGGAGAAAGCCAGAAAAGAAGCCAGGGAGATAGTCGCCGCTTTTATTGAGGACAGACGGTGAAATATCCCGGAAAAGGATGTTTTTTCTTTATAAATTCGTAAACGGGTTCAGGAGTATATCATAAATAGCTAAAGCGCGTTAGTTGAAATAATATTATGGACTTATTTGTGATCATTGTTTTGGTCGTAGCAATATTTTTTATTGCTTTTTTTTCGGGCATTGAAGTGGCTTTTGCTACAGCCAACAGGCTCGGGATCGAACTGAAAAAGAAACAGGGCGCGGCCAGCGGCATTCTGTTATCCTATTTAGCGGATCGCCCTTCGCGATTTATCGGCGCTGTGCTGGCGGGAACCAATTTTTTCCTGGTCATCTTTATATTATTCTTCAGCGCCTTGCTGAATGAAATGCTGCACGCTATCGGTATTACCAGCTCTCTTATTCTTCCCCTGCGCCTGTTGCTGGAGATCGTTTTATCCATGGCGGTAATTGTTATTGCCGGGGAGTTTATTCCTAAGGCGGTCTTTCGCACCAATAGCGACGCCCTGCTCTCTCTTTCCGCCAGGTCGGGGCTGCTGAGGTTTTGTTACAATGTATTCTATCCCATATCATCGTTATTTGTAAAACTATCCCAATGGATCCTGACCATTATTTTTGACATGCGGATAGACAAAAAGAAAGAGGCTTTTTCGAGGTCCGATCTTGAAAATTTTTACCAGCAAACAAGAGAGTTTAGCGAAGAGAACAAAGACCTCAACACTGATCTTTTCGAGAACGCGCTTTCGCTCCCCATGGTTAAAGTGAGGGAATGCCTGGCGCCGCGAAAAGAGATCGAAGGCGTTCTGTTAAGCGCGGATATAGACGAGGTGAGAAGAAGATTCGTAGAGACCCGGCTCAGTAAGCTGGTGGTATATGACGGGAATATCGATCATATTGTAGGCTATGTGCATCAACTGGGGCTTTTTAAGAACCCGGCGACCTTAAAGGAAATACTGCTGCCCATACCGGCTGTTCCCGAAAGCATGAGCGCGATAGACCTGATCAGCAAATTCAGCCGGGAAAGGAAAAGCATTGCCTGGGTGGTAGATGAGTTTGGAGGCACTTCAGGTATTGTTACCATGGAGGACATGCTGGAAGAGATCTTTGGAGAGATCAAGGACGAATATGATGTGGAAGAGTTTGAAGAAAAAAAGATCTCCGATGAAGAATACATCTTATCAGGAAGGCTGGAGCTAGACCACCTTATTCAGCGGTATGGGCTTGAGTTCCCGGATAATTCTTCGGAAACCCTGTCCGGGTTCATTATCCAGCAGCATGAAACCATTCCGAAACCCAAGGAACGCATTATTATAAACAATTACGAGTTTGAGATACTTCATGTCAGCGATACCCGCATCGAAATGGCGCGTCTTAAAATTTTGCACTAAAAGAAAAACAGGAATACCCTTAATTTTGCCCCACTTTGGCGTTTCAGCAGCATATATAGAAAACAATGGCATTATCTTTTTTAAATAAGCGAAGTCAGGAAAGGGAAATGACCTTTGTGGATCACCTTGAGGAGCTTCGGTGGCATATTGTCCGTTCTTTGATTGCGGTGATCGTAGTGGCCATCGTGTTGTTTGCGAATATGGACTGGTTTTTTGATAAGATCATCATGGGGCCTATCCAGCCGGATTTCATAAGCTATGATGCGCTTTGCCGGTTCAGTCACTGGGCGGGGATGGGAGATAGTCTTTGTATGCCGGCCGTACAGGCAAAATTACAGGCTGTCACTTTTGGATCACAGTTCATCTCCAGCATTTCCATCGCTTTTGTCGGCGGGGTGATCATTGCTTTCCCGTATATTTTCTGGGAGTTCTGGAAATTTATCAAGCCGGCGTTGACCACTAAGGAATTGGAGTCTACCCGTTTTGCTATCGCGTTTGTATCTTTTTTCTTTTTTGCAGGCGCGGCGTTCGGTTATTTTCTTTTAGCGCCATTTACCTTCAGCTTCCTTGGAAACTATCATCTCGGCACCGGCGCTATGCTGGAAACCAGGCCTATGTTGTCCGATTATATAGATAACCTGGTCAATATAACCCTGGGCGCCGCCCTGGCCTTCCAGTTGCCGGTAGTATCCTATGTGCTGACGAAAATAGGATTGATCACTCCTTCCTTTTTAAAAACATACCGCAAATACGCTTTTGTGGGCATATTGG
>JAEUVR010000353.1 GCA_016786785.1 Chitinophagaceae bacterium | reverse complement strand
GTATGTGTAAAGCATATATCTATGCCATTACAACACAAAATCGTACCAAATAGTTAGCCAACCGGATGTTAATGCCTTAATAAGTAATGCGCGACGCGTTTCCTTGCCGTTTAAACAATCGCACTTTCCATCAAAGCTGCGCATCCTCGTACCGCCCCTTTTATAAGATCCCCGAAAAAGAAAAGCTTCCCGATCGAAGGCTGCGCATGCTTGGACCAGCCCCCTCGCTCGCCGCCGGACCCGTCCCTTTCCGGGCGACCCTATAAAAAGCCTACAACCCGGCGGGTTTCCTACTCGTCGTCTTCTTCCTCGTAGTTATAGGCGTCCTTATTATAGATGGCCTGCCAGTCTTTGATTTTATCTTCGCTCAGCAATTCAAGAATATCGAAAATCGGATCTGTTTTTTTCTTCCATTCTACCGTTTCTTCATCAGCAAACCGGGTGACCAATACGCAGTAATCCGTTTCCAACCCTACCTGAATCAAATGAATGGAAGAGTCTTCTTTTTCCTGAATAAGATAATGGCAGCCTGCTTCCAACAATGCATAAGAATACATGAGTTCCGCTTTTAAAAGTTTAAAAAAAGAAGATTGAACAAACTTAATGGATACAACGCAATGCGCTAGCGCGCAGAACAATGGGTCAGAAGAGTAGAATTTAAAGGCTGCTCTGGTTTCGCAGAAACGCTGCCTGCGCCAAAACAACATGTCAAATTTAGGACAATTCCCGCTTTTTGAACCTTCCCGGCACAGATAAAACATAAAATTAACCAAGAAAGAATTAACATTCTAATAATCAGTTAATTACGAATATACAAGACCCTTTCTCTGTCGGTAAAAAAATTCCGACAGCGAACGCTCTTGTTGTTTTTCGCATTTATGCACACCGGTTAATAACCGCCCCGGAACGCTTTTAGGCTGTTTGACTATATTTGCCGCGATGACAGAAAAACAAAACTTATTCGATTACAACGAGGAAAGCATCCGGTCGCTCGACTGGAGAGAGCATATCCGCCTGAGGCCGGGCATGTATATTGGCAAGCTGGGAGACGGATCCAGCTCCGACGACGGCATCTATGTATTGCTAAAGGAAGTGATAGACAATTGTATCGACGAATACACCATGGGCTATGGCAAGAGCATAGACATTACGATCGAAAACAAGCAGGCGACGGTCCGCGATTACGGACGCGGCATTCCCCTGGGCAAGGTGGTGGACGTCGTCAGCAAGATCAATACCGGCGCAAAATATGACAGCAAGGCGTTTCAGAAATCGGTGGGACTGAACGGCGTGGGCACCAAAGCCGTAAATGCGCTGTGCTCCTATTTCAAAGTAAGCTCGATACGCGATAAAAAAGCGAAAACGGCCGAATTTGAAAGAGGCGCGCTGATAAAAGAACACAAGGAAACCAAGAGCGACGAGCCGAATGGCACAGAGGTTTCCTTTATCCCCGATGAAAAAATATTCAAGAACTTTCATTTTGTCCATGAATACCTGGATAACCAGCTTTGGAACTATTGCTACCTGAACGCCGGCCTGGTCATTAACCTGAACGGGAAAAAATACCTGAGTAAGAACGGGCTGCTCGATCTGCTTCAAAGAAAAACCAACCAGGAAGAGATCCGTTACCCGATCATATTGCTCAAAGGCGAGGATATTGAAGTAGCCCTGACCCATGAGAACCAGTACGGCGAAGAGTATTATTCCTTTGTGAATGGCCAGTATACCACCCAGGGCGGCACTCACCTTTCTGCATTTCGCGAAGCGCTCGTTAAGACCATCCGGGAATTCTATAAGAAAGATTATGATGCCGCTGATATACGGGGAAGCATCTGCGCCGCCATATCGGTTCGGGTACAGGAACCTGTTTTTGAGTCGCAGACCAAAACCAAGCTGGGATCCCAGTCCATTGCGGAAGGCGGTCAGAGCATGCGGAATTTTGTGGGCGATTTTATGATGAAAGAGCTGGACAATTACCTTCATCGCAACCCGGAAGTAGCGGATGCGATGAAAAAAAGGATCGAGCAGAACGAGAAGGAAAGAAAAGAGTTGTCCGGCATCCGTAAACTGGCCAATGAAAGAGCCAAAAAAGCCAATCTCCATAATAAAAAGCTTAGGGATTGCCGTTTTCACCTGAACGATGAACCCTCGGGGAAGGACAAGGAAAAAATACTGGAGAAACAAAGGGAAAGCTCCATTTTCATAACAGAGGGCGATTCGGCCAGCGGCTCCATCACCAAGGCAAGAAGCGTCGAAACGCAGGCGGTATTCAGCCTTAGAGGCAAGCCCCTGAACTGTTTCGGGCTAACCAAAAAAGTGGTTTATGAAAACGAGGAGTTTAACCTTCTCCAGCATGCGTTGAATATCGAAGATTCATACGAGCACCTGCGGTACAATAACATCATTATCGCCACCGATGCGGACGTTGACGGCATGCATATCCGTCTGTTGCTGATGACCTTTTTCCTTCAGTTCTTTCCCGACCTGGTGAAGAACGGACATGTCTATATACTGGAAACGCCCTTGTTCAGGGTGCGCAACAAACAGGAAACTATTTACTGTTACGATGAAGCCGAAAAAAATGCGGCCGTCAAAAAGCTGGGCGCCAAACCGGAGATCACGCGTTTTAAAGGCCTGGGAGAGATCTCGCCCGATGAATTTGCCCGCTTTATCGGACCGGATATCAGGCTGCAACCAGTCATGATCATGCCCGAGACGCATATACAACACCTGTTGGAATATTACATGGGTAAAAACACTTCAGAAAGACAGGAATTTATCATTGACAATCTAAAAGTAGAATTAGACCTCGTAGCCAATTAATTATTTCGGAAAAAGAATAAATCCATGATCCATATTGTTTTCTCAGAAGCAGACTGCCCCGTTCTACAGAAAGCTATCGAGCTCGATCAAGATAAAAGCATAGACGGCAGTATTATCCTGATCAGGGATGATTATGCCGTCGGTCCGCTGGCCGATATTTATACCGAAGAAGGTATGGCTGCCCGGAAACAATGGTGGCGCGAAGTATTGGCCGGGGGCGATTATGACGGGCTTGCTGATAGCGGCAAGGTCAACGACCCCCAAACCGTATCCGAACTGATTGAAAAATTACAAAACGATCCGGAAGAAACGATCTGGATATGGGCGGCGCAGAACAGCCATGATGTTTGCGGTTATTACTGGCTGATGAGCCAGTTGAAAGACTACCAGGGAAGGATTTTTATCCTCTATCTTAACAATCTCCCCTTCTTTAATGAGAAAGGCGCGATCTTTTATCCCGAACGCCTGGAAACCATTCCGCCCAAAGAATTCCTTAAAGCTAAAAAACTGGCGCGGCCCGTTACGCCGAGCGAGTTTGAGGTAGATCCCGACGAATGGAGCAAGCTATGTAGCCTGGACAAGGGGGTCCGTATCCTCGAAGGCGGTAAAAAGCTGGCTTCCTTCGACGAGGATTTTTATGACGAGGACCTGAAAAAAATGATCGGCCCCGACTGGCAAAAGGGATCCCGGATCATTACCCAATACCTGAACAAGGCCAAACATACCACCGGCGACGCCTATCTGTTATGGAGACTAAAGCGGTTGGCGGCAGAAGAAGCATACGAAACGCAGGGCGAACTAAAAAACATGAAAGATTTTGAATTGAAAAAGACGGCGAGCGCCGGATAAACATTTTAAGCAACAATCTCCTATTAATGTGCAGTCGCATCCTTATCCATCAAAAACCAGCCTGGTATTTATTTGCCGGGTTCGCTATTTTGCTGCTGCTGCATGTCGCTTTTTTATTCTGCGGATTCTACGGGAACGACGATATCAATTATGCCCGCCACGCCGCCGAGCTCCTGCATACCGGCGCATTGTCTTTTACAGATACGGATCATTTCCGCCTGAGATGGACCTGCATCTTTGCTACAGCTTTATTTTATAAGCTATTCGGAGTTACCGCCTTTGCCTCGTCCCTGTTTTCCTATTTTTCATTTACACTTACCGCCTGGCTTATCTGCCTGCTGCTGAAAAAGGAGCCGGCGCGACTGCTGCTATTTGCTTACGCGATGTTTTTCTTAAGCTTTACCGTAATCTTTTATGCGCATCGCTTACTTCCCGATGCGGGCGTCTGCCTGTTTGTATTTGCCGCTTATTTTTTTTATCACAGGAAACGTTTTAACAACGCTCCCGATCTTACCTACGCCGCTCTTTTTGCGCTGGCATTGTTCCTTGCCATGGTCGCCAAAGAAACAGTTATCATCACCGCTCCCCTTTGGATATTTCTTTTGATAAACGACATAGCGGCAAAAAGGAACGGCAGATTCTGGAAGACAGCTCTTGGCTTGCTTGTCGCGCTGACGGGGCTTTACCTGCTGTACTTTGAGCTGAGCCAGGGAGATTGGCTTTTCCGGTACCATGTGTTCAACAACCATAGCGAACGCCATTTCGATGGCATAACCTATCAGCGCCTCGGATATATAGCGCTGGCAAAGCGGCTGGCCTACCAATTGTGGGAAGCCTTCCTGTTTAACGGCGATTTCGAATACCTTATTTTTGCCGTCGGCGCATTTGTATACCGGCGGAAGGTCTTCCCCGGCGAAGCTTCAAGACATATCGCCATAAGCTTTATCATACTCTTGCTGTCCGCCAA
>JAEUVR010000332.1 GCA_016786785.1 Chitinophagaceae bacterium | reverse complement strand
CTCGCGACTTTTCTTGTTAACGTGAGGAGAACGCAGTACGGTAAAGATCTTCTTACGCGTGGGCAAGGGAATAGGTCCGGTTACCACCGCGCCTGTGCTGCGAACTGTTTTAACGATCTTTTCGGCGGATTTATCCACCAGGTTATGATCGTACGACTGTAATTTTATCCTGATTCTCTGAGACATAAGCCAATTCCCATTTTTCTATGGGGATGCAAAGGTAGGGGGATTATCAGAATACAACAAAGAAAATACCAGGAAAATACAAAGTTTTTAAAATAAATATGCCCCTTGGGACTGCGGGTTCTGTCTCTACAGCCGGATTCTGATCTTATAGGGCAACCGAACGCTCAAATCAGAAACGCTTCACGCCTCAACTCCTTCAGCAAAACGGCGTCCCATAACAGCAGATCCGCCGGCCAGGCAAACGGCCCCTGACCACGCCGTGCGATTTTACTCCCTTAATGAAACAGGTCTTGTTCGCCCGGAGGTAAACAAGACCTGTTCTGTATTAGCTGATTGGCAGACCGGAGTTTTTAGGGAGAGCAAGTATGCCCGATGTGTCCTATACGCGCCGGCCGCTGCAAGGATCTCCTTAATCTGCTTTCGCCTTTCCTTTCACTTTTGCAATTACTTCTTCAGCAATATTATTAGGCGTTTGGGAATAATGAGAAAACTCCATGGTGGAAGTCGCCCTACCGGAGGATAGGGAACGCAGTTGCGTTACATATCCGAACATTTCGCTTAACGGCACTTTGGCTTTGATCACCTGTGCGCCTGCGCGGCTATCCATTCCTTCGAGCATTCCGCGACGACGGTTAAGGTCGCCGGTTACGTCTCCCATATACTGATCGGGAGTGGTCACTTCCACCTTCATGATGGGTTCCAGCAATATGGGCTTGGCCTTTCTTGCCGCTTCCCGGAATCCCGATTTCGCGCAAAGCTCAAACGACATGGAATCAGAGTCCACCTGGTGGAAACTACCGTCAAATATCCGCACTTTCATATTCTCCACGGGGTAGTTGGCCAGCACGCCGGTAGTCATAGCGGTCTGGAATCCTTTCTGGATAGCCGGAATAAATTCCCTGGGGATCGAACCTCCGAAGATATCATTCACAAACTGGAAATGTTCTTTCGGGTTTTCCTTCAGCCATTCGGCATCGGCGGCGCCGAGTTCAAATACGATATCCGCAAACTTACCGCGGCCGCCGGTTTGTTTCTTTAATGTTTCGCGGTGTTCCACCGTAGCATTAAACGCTTCCTTATAAGCCACCTGCGGCGCGCCCTGGTTCACTTCCACCTTAAACTCGCGACGCATGCGGTCAATGATGATCTCAAGATGCAGCTCTCCCATCCCGCGAAGGATGGTCTGTCCTGTTTCTTCATCGGTATTCACTCTTAAGGTAGGATCTTCTTCCACCAGTTTGGAGATGGCCATGCCCATCTTATCCACGTCGGCCTGGGTTTTAGGCTCTACGGCAATAGCGATCACCGGCTCGGGGATAAACATGTTTTCCAACACGATCAGGTGATTTTCATCCGACAGGGTATCGCCGGTCTTTATTTCTTTAAACCCTACGGCGGCGGCGATATCGCCCGCTTCAATAAAATCGACGGGATTCTGTTTGTTAGCAAACATCTTCATGATCCTGCTGATGCGTTCGTTTTTGCCGCTGCGTACATTCTTCACGTATGAACCCGCTTCCAGCCTTCCGCTATAACACCTGAAGAATGCCAGGCGGCCGACAAAGGGATCGGTCATGATCTTAAATGCCAGCGCTGCAAAGGGTTCCTTAGGATCCGGCTTACGGGTGATCTGCTCGCCTGAATCAGGGTCTGTGCCCACGATATCCTCCAGGTCGACCGGAGAAGGCAGGTAACGGCAAACGGCATCCAGCGCGGCCTGTACGCCCTTATTCTTAAAGGAAGAACCGCACATCATCGGGATAATGCTAAGGTCGAGACAGGCTTTCCTGATCGCTTCGTGCACTTCTTCCTGGGTGATGGTATTGGGATCTTCAAAAAATTTCTCCATCAGGTCGTCGTCGTATTCCGCCACCGCTTCTATCAACTGCGCCCTCCAATATTCCACTTCTTCTTTCATGTCATCGGGAATGGGAACTTCCTGGAAGGTCATTCCTTCCGTTTCCACATCCCAGATAACGCCTTTCATGGTGATCAGGTCCACCACTCCTTTGAAGCTATCTTCCGCGCCGATCGGCAGCTGAAGGGGAACGGCTTTGGCGCCGAGCATTTCCCTTACCTGTTTTACCACCATTAAGAAATCGGCTCCGGAACGGTCCATCTTGTTCACAAAACCAATTCTTGGCACTTTATACCTGTTCGCCTGCCTCCAAACCGTTTCACTCTGCGGCTCCACGCCGTCTACCGCGCTGAACAGGGCGATCAGCCCATCCAGTACGCGCATGCTGCGCTCCACTTCCACCGTGAAATCCACGTGGCCCGGGGTATCGATGATATTGAAATAATATTTTTTTGTATCCGGGGTCGCCTTTCCCTTATCCGTAGGGAAGTTCCACTGGCAGCTCACCGCCGCCGAGGTAATGGTGATGCCTCTTTCTCTTTCCTGCTCCATCCAGTCTGTCGTAGCAGCGCCGTCATGCACTTCTCCTATCTTATGTATCATCCCGGTATAGCGCAATATGCGTTCTGTAGTGGTGGTCTTACCTGCATCAATATGAGCCGCAATACCAAAATTTCTAAGTAGTTTTAAGTCTGCCATGACCTGTTTTATTTTCTTTTAAATGTAGAAGAAATGAATCCCGATTTTGGGTGCGCAAAAGTAGGTAAATTCCTGAGAATTATTTTGAGAAACTTCTAAAATCCTCTCCTGCCAATAATTATCTCTATAAAAAAACCCCGCATGGTCGATGCGGGGTCTGATTATTATATCTGTAAGACGATGATCAGATCCTGAAATGCGCAAAAGCCTTATTGGCTTCAGCCATTCTGTGGGTATCTTCTTTCTTTTTGAAAGCGGCGCCTTCGCCCTTGCTGGCGGCGACTACCTCGGCGGCCAGTTTCTCAGCCATGCTCCTGCCATTCCTGTCGCGGCTGTAGCGGATCAGCCATTTCATACTCAGCGATATCTTCCGATCGGCGCGCACTTCTGCGGGGATCTGGAAGGTAGCGCCCCCGATACGGCGGCTTCTTACTTCCACTGCGGGAGTGATATTAGACAACGCCCTTTTCCATATCTCGTAACCGTCTTCGCCGGTTTGTTTGCCGATACGGTCAATAGCGTCATAAAAAATAGTATACGCCGTATTCTTTTTTCCCTGCCACATCAGGTTATTCACAAACCTCGTCACCATAGGGTCGTTGAACCTTGCATCTGGCGCCGGGGCTATTTTTTTGGCTTTGGTCTTCCTCATTTATTCAATGATTTGAAATGCTTTTATTGATTGATTATTTTTTGGCTTTTTCGCGTTTGGTGCCATATTTAGAACGGCTCTGCTTACGATCCTTCACGCCCGCAGTATCCAGGCTGCCCCGAACAATATGATAACGCACGCCTGGCAGATCCTTCACACGACCGCCTCTTACCAGCACAATAGAGTGCTCCTGAAGATTATGGCCTTCGCCG
>JAEUVR010000330.1 GCA_016786785.1 Chitinophagaceae bacterium | reverse complement strand
CGGCCGTTCCTGTGCTGCGTAATACGCTATTGTTTGTAATGGTTTGCGCGCCCGACTGAAGGGCGGTGAGGATTCCTATGCAACAGACGATCCATGCCCCTTTTACCTGTTTGCTCATGATCATTAAATAAATATAAGATTACGCTTAATAATTTCCGATACCGGTCTGCTGAAACAACAAAAAAACAACAAATATAAAGCCAGGCAAAAAGCGCTTTCATCCCGCTCAGCAGTCGCTTCCCAAACCTGATAACCGTCCATATGCCTGCCTGCTTTTGCGGCGTCTGCGATCTCGCTTTGGCCCCTTAATGCCGATCATTGTCCATACGCCGGCAAACTTCCTTATTCTTCATTACCGCCGTCCTTAACCCGCAAGAATGGCAAGCCTACTTGTTTTTATATTGCCCTTCGTCCTGGCGCTTTCCGCTCCCCTAAAACGCAATAATGGCAATCAACTTGCAGGATTGGACGTCCGGAAGGGGCCATTTAAAGTATATGATAGGGTTCAATTCATGTGTTTTTCAAGCCGTTGATCAAGTTCATGTACATAATCTAAGGCCCGATGAAGTTCAATTCGTACGCGGTAAGAGCTGAACGCTAAACAAGCCGCCCTTACTGACCCTGTAATCGTTTATCATCCCCCCTTGTTCCTTTTTCGGAAAAAATTCCCGGTATGGGAAAAATGCTATTTCTGGAGATAGGTATAAGTTATTGAAAATAAATAGATTATTGAGTCGGCGAGATCTTTGACTATATTCTGGCACAATCAGATGTTATGTTTTTAAATTCCATTTTATCCAACGGCGCAACAAACAGCAAACGCAGTAATATATCTAAGCATTTGCCCTTTTTCTTAGCATTAACAATGCATTTTGGAGCAGGCGCCCAGAGCGTTACCGAAATTGTTACCGACTATAACGGGTATTGGAAAAGTTCAACAACGGCTGTTAGTCCAGTACAACCGGATAATCATCATAACCTTATTTCTTTTTCTTTTAATGGAAAGCGTTATTCTACCGGCGTGAACGACCAACTGCTGACAAACAATAGCTTGTCGTTTGTTCCCGGAACATTTAAAGCGCTTCCCTTGCAGAATATTACCGGCGCAGTGACCAGCAATACCAAGATCGGGTTGGGAGCCATGGTAGACGGAGTAGCTAATGGCCCTTCGAATCCTCCTCCTTCAAGAGCCATCGCGCCTTACCTGGTAGACGGTCCGAACGGATTAGACCTGGGAACCTGTGTGGCTAACCTTCCTTCCGGAACCATGTTCCTTTCTGTGAGTAATATTAACCCCGAATCTATAGGCGACGGGATGCCTGATATCCTGGTTACGCAGATTGCCGATCCTTCTTCGAGCATGGACCGTTATGAGTTTACGGATGTTAACGGCAACAGGGTAGGTAATTTCCGTAATATCAATCTTACCACTATTGCTTCCGTAGGAACATGGAGGGCAGATTTTTATGAAGCTACCGGTTCTACCATACTTAATGCAGGATTTACCAATACCCCAAGAGATATTCGTTTATGGGCGGCAGATTTCAGCGAGTTCGGCATCAATGCGGAAAATATCGGGCAGATCGCTTATTTTAAGATCGGACTCAGCGGAAACAGCGATATTGCCTTTGTCGCTTATAATGCCACCGCCCTGGAAATTAACCAGATGTTGCCTGTTAGATTCCTGGATTTTAATGCCAAACTGAATAATGGCAATGTTGGTCTTTCCTGGAGAACAGCAGAGGGTAATGCCGCCGCTCCTTATATTATTGAAGGAAGCAGGGACGGAATAAGTTTTGAAGTCATTGACAGCGTAGCCCAGGGAAATGGCGCGGAAGCTGTTCAGCAATATGCTTATTCTGTCGCTAATGCCGGGTTCTCTTATTACAGGATCAAGCAGGCGGATATTGCAGGCGGCCAGTCTTACAGCCAGATTGCTTTTGTATCGCTTAAACCCTCGGTTAAAGCGGCGAGCGTGTATCCCAACCCGGCAACAAGTTATGTATATGTTGAGCATGCGGCCGCTAAAGAAAATGAAAAGATAATGGTTTATAATATGCAGGGCGTATTATGTATGCAGGCTGTGGTGAATAAGGGAAGCGTTCGCGAAAGACTGGAAATACAGGCTTTACCTAAGGGAGCTTACCACCTTGTATTGATTAACGAGCAGAGCAAGACAGCGACGCTGCTGATCATCAAATAAGAAAAGAAGTTGCCGGTTGATAAGGGCATATTCGGGCATTGCGCCGGATATGCCCTTACTGGTATTTATACTCAATCCTTCCCAACATTTGCTTTCTTTTATTATAGCAGGTTTCCTTTATTTTTAAGCCCTGTTCGTTATATTCGTATAGCCATTTCTGGTAATTATCCGAGCCTTCAGGGACGACCATCATGGAATGAAGCATCCCGGATGGGGCGTATTCAAAAACATACAGCGGAAGAAGGCGACGGGCCTTATGATTATAGGTAACGATATCGGTGAGCCGGTTTTGCGAATCATAATAATAATAAACGGGTTGCTGGCTGACGCCATTGCGGGCGCTGTTTTCTTCTGCCACATTACCCTGCTCATCCAGTACAAATTGCACGTAAGTGGTATCCTTGTCATTTTTTATTCTCAGCATTTCCTTTGGCCTGGTATCTTCTTCAAAAAGCCAGAGATGAATTTCTTTTGAAATATACTGACCCGCCGATATCGAAGTATTGGATATTTTTACCGGTCGCCCTTGCCGGTTATAAACATATTCTGTAATGCTGGAAGCTCCGTCGGCGGTATCGGCTGTTTTAATCAACTGCCCCTGGACATTGTAAAATGTTTTTAACTCCGTTTCTCCCGAAACGGCCGAGCGCGTAATGGTGGAAACCTGGGTGTACTGGTTGTTGAAAGTCTGCTCTGCGAAGAAGCCCTCTGAAGGTTGGTTGTCGCTTTCGAAGCTCAGCAGTTTTATTTTACGGATCTTTTGTTGTTTGTATTGATTCGCCAGTTGAATGGTCTGCAATGTGGTAAGCTGGTCTTTATAATAATACTGCGAACGGGCGGGAGCCACTAGGGAAAAACAGATCAGGATAAGGATAGCGGTTCTCATATTAACAATTTCAGGGTATTTATTGTTTTTATAAACGAAGATGCCGTCTTTTTTATATATTCTACGTTGTTTCCTTATTTTTAATTAAAATTTATGGAGCAGACATCAGAGGCAAAGGCATTTATGCGGTTGAAGGAGATTGTAGATGAACTCCGGGAAAAATGCCCCTGGGACCGCAAACAAACGATTGATAGCCTCCGGTCAAATACTATTGAAGAATTATACGAGCTTGCAGACGCCATAACCGATCACAACTGGGCGGGAATAAGAGAGGAGCTGGGCGACCTGGCGCTTCATATTCTTTTTTATGCCCGTATAGGAACGGAGCAAAAACAATTTACGCTGGAAGAGGTTATCAACGGGATCTGTGAAAAGCTGATCTCCCGGCATCCGCATATTTACGGCGATGTACAGGCTGATGACGAAGAAGCGGTAAAACAGAATTGGGAAAAGCTCAAGCTGAAGGAAGGAAAGGCCTCCGTATTGAGCGGAGTGCCTAAATCGTTGCCGGCGGTGGTGAAAGCGACCCGCTTACAGGAAAAATCCCAACAGGTAGGTTTTGAATGGGAAAACGCGGGCCAGGTATGGGATAAGGTAGAAGAAGAAATAAAAGAGTTGAAGGAGGCCGTGACGTTGAACGATAAAGATAAAATGGAGGATGAGTTTGGAGATGTGCTGTTTTCGCTGATCAATTATGCACGGTTTTTGCAAATAGACGCTGAAAACTCGCTTGAAAGAACTAATAAAAAATTCATCTCCCGGTTTACCCGGATGGAGCAGCAGGCGCTGAAGCAGGGAAAGGCGCTGGGCGATATGAGCTTACAGGAGATGGACGCTATCTGGGACGCCATTAAAAAACAAAATACCGGAATTTGAAAGATCTTTTTAATAGGCTGGGAGGACGAAGGTTATTCATACTGGCGACGGCTTTAGGATTGTTCCTGGTCGCTTTTGTATTGAATAAATATCTTATTGGCGTCGCCTCATCGCCGTTTTATGCGGAGCGTATTCAAAAAGATATCATGGCCAAGGAAAGAAGTTTCCAGCGCATCGCAAAGGATACGGCCTTATTGATATCGCTTATTAACCGCGACTACGGCGAAAGGACCCTGAATCGCGTATCTGCCCAGAAGACGGGCTTTTTCTTTTTTATTTATGCCAAGGATACCGCCACTGTAGGAGAACACAAATTGTTGTTCTGGAATACCCAGCAGGCGCTGCCTCCCATGAACATCATGAATGAAAACATGGCCAGCAGGCTGGTAAGGCTCAGCAATGGCCTGTACGTTCATACCAGCCTGTCCATTGAATTGCCGGGAGGAAAACAATATGCTTTGGAGAGCCTGCTGCCCGTTATGTGGAGGTATTTTGTGGAGAACGAAAACCTACAGAAAGAATTCGTTTCCTTTCCCGAAGCAGGAAAAAGAGTAGATATCAGTTTTAAGCCGACGCAGTTCCCCGTTAAAAGCTCTTATGGGAACATCCTTTTCTATATTGATAAGATCACCGTTCATGAGCAACAAACAAGTTGGTGGACCATCATCATTGCGCTGACCGGCGTTTTCCTGTTGTTCATCTATATTCACCAGACGGCGGAGGTCGTATATCGCCGCTATGGACTGTTTGCCGGCATAGGTTTTCTTTTCACCGTTATTGGCGTCATAAGATATGTAACCTATGTGTTTCCCGGGTTTCTCGAACTCCGGCAGTTTGAATTATTCGATCCGGCCATCTATGGTTCCAGCTATGTATTCAGTTCATTGGGCGATCTTATGATCAATGGGCTGTTGTTTTGCTGGCTGACCCTGTTTGTCAGCAGGCGGCTTACGACCGGCGTTTATTCGCCGCTGCGCCGGAAATGGATGAATATGTTGTGCATTATCCTGGCGCTGGGGTTGCTGGTGGTCTTTAGCTTTATTTTTGCCGACATACTTCAGAGCCTGGTGGCTGATGCGCAGATATCGTTTAACGTTACCAATTTTTTCAGCCTTACCAACTACAGCTTTATCGGCTTTTTTATTCTTGGCATACTGGCGCTGAGCTATTTCTCTCTTTCCCGCATTGTCCTGAATGTAGTGGGGCGATTAAGCAGGGGGCCGGGTTATGTTTTCATTTTTATTACGCTGGCGGTTGGGTTGACTATCCTCAGTTTTACTAAGAATACTACGGTGGTAGAATTGAATCTCTATGTATTGGCATGGCTTGCGCTCTATATCTGGATGACCCAACTTAAGATATTATCCGG
>JAEUVR010000305.1 GCA_016786785.1 Chitinophagaceae bacterium | reverse complement strand
CGTTCTCTCCTATTCGTAGGGCGCTATCGTCGCGCAGGATCTGAAGGTCGGATCGATGCGCATCTGTTCTCTCCTCTGGTAAAACGCATAACGTTTGTCGAAGATCTTCCTGTACAGGTCCCGGCTGCGGATCAGGATTCTGCTGAAAAGCATTTACCGCTTATAGAAGATCGTCCGCTAAGCGTTAAGGCCTGGCGGCATTAAAAAAGATATTGATAAAGCTCATCCACTCTTGCCATCGTTATGATCTCAATATTAAATGATTGATGAAGAAGGCCTGTCTTTCCCTTTCTTCCCCCGCCCAGGTTATATTTAGAAACGATGATCTTTTCAAATCCCAGTTTCTCCGCTTCAGCGATACGTTGCTCTATGCGGTTCACGGCGCGGATCTCGCCGCTTAATCCCACTTCGCCCGCAAAACAGATATGCTGGGGCAGGGGAACGTCTTCATAAGAACTGAGCAGGGAGGATAGTACGGCCAGGTCGATAGAAGGATCCTCTACTTTTATTCCCCCGGCAATATTCAGGAACACATCTTTCATCCCAAAATGAAAGCCTCCCCGTTTTTCGAGAACGGCCAGCAGCAGCTGTAACCTTCGAAGATCGAATCCGCTGACGGTTCGCTGCGGCGTTCCATAAACGGATTGGGTAACCAGGGCCTGCACTTCTACCACCAGCGGGCGCATGCCTTCAATGGTCGCCGCTATGGCGATACCGCTAAGCTGTTCTTCTTTTTGAGTGATCAGTATTTCGCTGGGATTGGCAACGCCCCGCATGCCGTCGTTGGTCATCTCATAGATGCCCAGTTCGGAAGCGCTGCCGAACCGGTTCTTAAGGGTGCGCAGGATACGGTAAGCGTAATGACGGTCGCCCTCGAATTGCAGCACCGTATCTACCATATGCTCTAATATCTTAGGTCCTGCAACGGCGCCATCCTTCGTAATATGCCCGATCACGATCACCGGTATATTGGTTTCCTTTGCGAACCGCTGTAGTTCGGCGGCTGTTTCTCTTACCTGGGAAACGCTTCCCGGCGATGAATCAATATGGGGAGATTGAAGCGTTTGAATAGAATCGATGATCAGCAACTGGGGCTTGATCTTTTTTAGTTCCCGGAAGATCTGCTGGGTAGAGGTTTCGGTGAGCAAATAAAAATCGGAATGTTTAATGTTTAAACGATCGGCTCTCATTTTAATTTGCTGCTCGCTTTCTTCTCCGCTCACATATAGTATGCGCACATCTTTCATCAGTAAGCCGTTCTGCAACAGCAGGGTAGACTTGCCGATGCCCGGCTCTCCCGCGATCAATACCAGGCTGCCGGGAACAATGCCTCCGCCAAGCGTCCTGTTGAATTCTGCATCCTGCGTAATGATCCTTTGCTGGGTAATGCCGGTTATATCGTCAAGCGCGATGATCTTTGATTCCCTTTTCCCATCCCGGAACTCTTTCCATTCATTGACAGATTTATCCTGGTCTTTATGAACAGCTTCTTCAATAAACGTATTCCAGTTTTCACAGGAAGGACATTTGCCGGCCCACTTGGCGCTTTCATAACCACAGTTGGAACAAAAGAATGCAGTTTTAACTTTACTCATGCAGTAAAGTTACAGTTTGCCTTGCTGAAGCATTGGTTAATACCTCATGAAAAACAGATATTATATTTTAAGGTTGGGATGATCAACGATCCTGTAAATAAAACCGGGATAAGCCCCTTTTGATACATCATAAGGCGAAAGAAAAATCAAATGATTATTGCAAGAAACAAGAGATAAAAACAGGAGCGTTTCTTAAAAGTAAAAGGGTCAACATTGCTGCCGACCCCTTACTTACTAACCCATTAAATTCTTGCACTAAATTACAAATTAGCGCCAGATAACAAAATAAATTTTTGGTCTTGTGTATAATTTTAATGCTTCGGCTGAATTTGATTCCCTCTGTCCCTGGACCCTTGTAAATAATTAATAATCAGTTGTTTGCAAAACATCGACAAACTCATAATCAACTCGCTGATAATTTGTCAGCTATTGTTTCTCACTTACTTATCTAATGACAAAACAGGCGAAAAATATCTTTTTTTACATTCAATTTGGCGAAAAGAAAAATTGGTTTTTGATTTGATAACAGTTTATTATTTAAATATTAAAATAGTTAACCCATGCCTCCATCCATATTAGTTGTTTCTCTTATATTTCTGGGTATTAGTATGCTGGTGTC
>JAEUVR010000159.1 GCA_016786785.1 Chitinophagaceae bacterium | reverse complement strand
TGATTTGACAATGCTGAAAACGAAAGGCCGTAATCGCGGGGTATAGTAATGAAACACCCTGCGGAAGGCCGTTTCATCTCCCTCGGCAAGTAGCGCAAAAAGCTCCGCATTCATTTGGCAATCTTGCATTATTTAATCGTTACATAGCTAAAGTAACAATATTTACCCTCTTGCCCAATTATGTATATTCGGATGGATTAAAATTTTAAAGAAAAAGCATTCTTCGCGCGGCCGCGTTTAAACGCAATTCATTAAGTCTACAATAAATATTTATCTTAAATAACGCCTTACTTGTTTATTTTTTAGGGCGCGAGCCGTAGCCGGGCATCGGTTGTCCGAATTCATAAGCGCCGCAATCGGGAACCTTACCCGTATACCGGAAATAACTAGTTAGCCTACCTCAACCGCTTCTTCAATTCATCGATGGGCATGGCGATCATTCTGCCGACAGGCGTTTTACCCCTGTAGGTAATGACCTTCAGCATTACGGCGTCTTTGGGAGGTATAAGCGGGCCCGCGTATTTGGGATAAAAACGATCGGGAAAAGAATTATCGAAGCTGTAATAGATATCAAGTCCTTCTATCTCCTTATCCAATACGATCTTAAAAGGATTATCGGTCTTTTTGCCGCCGACAAAAATAGGATCGTACATCGCGCGGGAATATTTTATTTCGGCTATATCAAACCGTTGGAAATGACGCTCTACCCTGTCAATAAAGCCATCCCAGTTCTTTTTTTCCCTGGGCGACCAGAGCGACTCTGCAATGGCAAGGCCCCTGGGCCAAAGCATATACTGCAAGTGACGGGTATTGTATATCTGTTCGGTCCATAAATTGGCCTGTCCTCCTTTTATCAGCCTGGCGTCCACGCCGGCGGGAACGGGATCAAACTGATATGATTTCTGTAATCGCACCGAGGAATAAACGCGGGGCTCCGTGATCGGATCGCCCTGCATCAGGTCTACATAGGTATGCGTGGACGGCGTCATCACCACTTCATGCCCGAGCTTAGCCGCCTCAATGCCTCCCTTAACGCCTCTCCAGCTCATCACTGCGGCGCCCGGCGCCAATCCTCCTTCCAGGATCTCGTCCCAGCCCAGGAATTTTTTACCCTTTGCCGTGATGATCTTTTGCAGCCTTTTTTCAAAATAGGCCTGCGCCTCTTCCATATTTTTAAGCTTCTCTTTCTGCATCAGCGATCGTACCGCGGCGCTCTGCTCCCAGAAATTCTTAGCGCATTCATCGCCGCCGACATGGATATAGTCGAACGGAAAAAGCGACGCTACTTCGGAGAATACCTTGTCGAGAAAAACATATACTTTTTCATTAGCGGGACAAAGCGTATTGTCGACCAGCGCGGTGAGCTTCGGGCCCCATTTCATAAAGTTCTCGCCGGAGTTTACCTTGTACTCGCTGGCGCCCGGGGTGCAGGATAGCTCCGGATAAGAAGCGATGGCCGCGAGGCTATGCCCCGGCACATCTATTTCCGGCATGATGTTCACAAATTTTTCCTTTGCATAGGCAACCAGTTCCTTAATATCTTCCTGCGTATAGAACCCGCCATAATTACGGGGCTCATTGGGCAGGGGCTTGGTGAAAGTTCCGAAATAGCCTTCCTTCTTCACATTCCAGGCGCCTATCTCCGTTAGTTTAGGCAGGGCCTTGATCTCTATCCTCCATCCCTGGTCGTCGGACAAATGGAAATGAAGCAGGTTGAACTTATACCTGGTCATATCATCGATAAAGACTTTTACTTCTTCCTTGGTAAAAAAATGACGCGCCACATCAAGCATCACGCCTCTCCATCCAAAACGAGGATAATCGATAATATCCGCCAGGGGCGCTTCCCATGCTATGCCTTTCACGAGCTGCGCGCTTTCTATTTCTTTCGGTAATAACTGCAACAGCGATTGCGCGCCGTAATACAAGCCTGCCGGCTGATTGGCCGTGATGGAAATACCCGAGGCGGCGACCGACAAACGATATCCTTCCTGGCCGATCGATTCATCGGGCGAAGCGTTGAGCAATAATTTTATGGCGACAGAACGGTTTGCAGCAGCGGCGCCGCCCGACACAGCAACCTGTATGCCCGCGGCAGTAGTCAGTTTATGTTGTAGCAGTCGAACAGTCGACCGGGAGGCCTTCTCATCGGAAGTCCAGATCGTCAGCCGGTCCGGCAATGTAAAGGAGCCGGAGCCTTGCTTAAGGCTAACAGGTTCGGGAATAATGGCTATTCTTTTTTCAGCGGGCTGGCTTTGTTCAACAGGCTGGCTATACGACAGCGAAGCGGCTACACAGCAGCAGATCAGTAGGAATAAGTTTTTCATACGGCAACTTACAGAAAAAACATATAATCGCTTATCCCAATCCTACTTCGTCATGCCTGGAAGGAATAATGACATCTGTAAATCCCTTTCGCATCAGCCTTTCCCTGAATTGTTGTTGTACGTCATATTCGCCGTGCACAAGAAACAACTTGCTCACCGCCGCAGGATCCTGGCCTGCCAGGAACTGGCTGAGATCTTCGTAATCGCCATGGGCGCTCATGCTGCGTATCACGCCTATTTCTGCATTTACTTCATGAGTAACGCCGAAAATGCCTACTTCCTTGGCGCCGGCCATCAGCCGTCCTCCCAAAGACGCCGGCTCGCAATATCCCGTAAACAAAATCCCATTGCGGCTGTTCTCAATATTGTTGCTTATATGGTGTTTCACCCTTCCGGCATCCGCCATGCCGCTTGCAGAAATGATCACGCAGGGCGTATCGCGGTAATTCAACGCCTTGGATTGTTCTACAGACTGAATATACCTTAATCCCTTAAAGGAAAACGGATCTCGGTCCGTTTCCAATATTTTTTGCAGGGTGCGGTTAAAATACCGGGAATATTTTTTTAGCACTTCAGTGGCTTCAATGCTTAACGGGCTGTCTACAAAAAAATCAATCTCCGGCAGCCTGTTCTCTACTTCCAGCTGGTTCAGCATATATAATATTTCCTGCGTACGGCCCACGCTGAATGCGGGAACGATCAGCTTACCTCTTTTTTTAAGGCAGATCTTATCGATCCATTCCAGCAAGGCGTCGGGAGTGGTTAAGTGCATATCGTGCAGGCTGGCGCCATAGGTGGATTCGAGCAGGATGATATCCGCCTGCGGAAAGGGCTCGGGCGATTTCAGGATAATATCGCGGTAACGACCAACATCTCCGCTGAAGGTCAGCCGGCGCTGCCTGCCATTTTCCTTGATCCGCAGGTGTACGGCGGCGCTGCCGATAATATGCCCGGCATCCGTAAACAACACCTGTACGTTTTCGTCTATCTCAAACCACTCTCCGTATTCCACCGTATTTAAATAAGGGTAGACCTTCCTGGCGTCTTCCCGGGTGTAGAGCGGCAACACATAAGGCTTCCCTTCTGCCGCCTTATTTTTATTGGCAAATTTCACTTCTTCTTCCTGGATGCCGCCCGAATCTTCCAGCAATATCATCGTCAGCTCCCGGGTCGCGGGCGTACAGAATATCTTGCCCTTAAAACCGTCTTTTATCAGCTTGGGAATTAGCCCGGAATGATCGATATGCGCATGCGATAAGATCAAAAAATCTACTTCTGAAGGTTCAAAGCCCCATTCCCTGTTCATCTCATTAGTATCCTTGCCCATCCCCTGGAACATCCCGCAGTCCAACAGGTATTTTTTACCATTATTTAAGGAGAGCAGGTGTTTAGAGCCCGTAACTGTTCTTGCGGCGCCATGAAAAGCAATCTTCATAAAAAATATTTCGTTAATAAATTACAATATGCCGTCTGAACACAACAAAACGTTCAGCTTGTCTTTGCTTTAAATCCCCATTCAATATAAAACTCAGCCATCTTTTCTCCCTGCTCATTCATGCCGACCGACACCGCGGTAAACTGTTGCGCTTCGCCGGTATCTATCGCTTTACGGATAACTGCGCCCATTTCCAGTCCCTGCGCGCAGGTAAAACAGACAGTATCCGTAGCCTTCCTGAAATAATTTGCGCGCAGCCCGGTAACCAGCATGGATACGCGGGGAGTAGTTTTCGGAAGATACGCCATCGCCAGCGCGCCCGTACTCATTTCTGCAGCCATCGCCAGGCAGGCGAAGTAGGTAGAACGAAAAGGATTTTTGGTGAACCACTTAAAAGGAACGGTAACAGCGCAGCGCTCATTGTCCATCTCACGGATACGCAGACCCGAAAAAAAAGCGGCGGGCAAATTCATCAGCAGGAACAACCTGAACTTCAGTCCATTCTTCATTGACCGGATGAATGCCTCGCTATGGTTACTCATATTCCCATCAAGATAATGAGATAT
>JAEUVR010000235.1 GCA_016786785.1 Chitinophagaceae bacterium | reverse complement strand
AATAAGGTAACGCGGGATCTATTGAACACCGTTCAACTTCCTTCCTCCCTGGGCTTTACCAGCACCATCCAGAATGTAGGTAAAATACGCAATAGCGGATTTGAATTTACCGCCGACGTAAATGTCTTAAACCGGGATCTTGTCTGGAATCTTAGCGGCAATATTGCTTTCAATAAATCAAGGGTCTTAAAATTATACGGAGGCCAGGATATCCTGGGCGGATATGTGGATATGCTCATTTTTGCCGATAATGTAAATCTCTTGCGCGAAGGCCTGCCGATGGGCGTATTTTATGGTTACCAGGAAGATGGCTATACCAGCGAGGGTAAAATAGCTTTTAAAGACATGAATGGAGACGGTTTGATCAACCTGAATGATAAATCCGTAATAGGCGATCCCAATCCTGATTTTCTCTATGGCATTAATTCGGTCATGTCATTTAAAGGTTTTGATCTGTCTATATTTTTTCAGGGATCCCAGGGAAATGATTTAGTGAATATCAGCAGCGTTGGCAATACGTTGCACTATGGATACGGCGATAATATGCTGAAAGAAGTCTTTTATGATCATTGGTCCCCGACCAATACTAACGCAAAATATCCCAAGATAAGCAGGACGCAGACGCTTTTCTTCTCCAACAGGTATGTGGAAGACGGCTCTTACTTGCGACTCCGTAATATAGAAGCTGCTTATAATATCCCGGTTCGGGCAAGCTGGATCCGCAATGCGCGGATATATGTTAGCGGCCAAAACCTGTTAACGATCACTAAGTATTCATGGTGGGATCCTGAGGTGAATTCAATGGGAGGCTCCAGTCCGTTAGGACAAGGAATAGATCATTCAACCTATCCGACTGCGAAGTCGGTAACATTCGGCGTACAACTTGGATTCTAATTAAAAACTGAAAAAAATGAAATCATTATCAATAATATGCATATTAGCGACCTTCCTGTTTTGCGCATGCGAAAAATTACTTGTTGAAAAGCCCAAATCCCTCGCGGTAGAAACGTTTTACAATACCCCCGCGGAAGTTGATGCGGCTATCGGCGCAATATATTCGCCATTGCGCAGCGGCGATAATTTTGGCGCTGTTTATCAGGCGATATTGGAATCCTCCACAGATCTTTTTCTTGGCCGCGCCAGCTTTTCGCCGCTGAGCGAGTTCAAAGGCCTGGACGGCACCGGCACGACAAGGGTCGGCGTAATATGGAATAATTTTTATCTCAGTATCCGGAATGCCAACATAGTGATAGAACGCGTACCCAACGCCAGCGCGTTGACAGATGCACAAAAGAGCGCCTATATTGCCGAGGCGCGATTCCTGAGGGCGTTGACTTATTTTCATCTGGTAAGAAACTGGGGCGGCGTGATCCTCAGAACAGAAACCAATATGATGGAACAGGATCTTCCAAGGAGCTCAACTGCCGAGATATATAAATTGATTACCGACGATCTTTTATTTGCCGAGAGCAATTTGCCGGATAAGGCCCCGGTCGTTGGTCGCGCAACCAAATGGGCTGCGAAAACCGCGCTAGCAGAGGTTTATTTAACCCAGGGATTAAATAAGGGTGCGGCAGACAAGGCGGAAGAGGTTATGCAATCAGGTAAGTACTCTCTTGTTCCCGTATCTGTTCCCAATGATTTTCAGAAAATATTCGGGCCGGAAGTTATTTCATCGACGGAAGATATCTTTTCCTTAAAATACTCGCTTGACCAGCAATGGAATTTTCCGCTCTACACCCATGGCGTAGGAACGCCTTATGTTGCGCAGGCCGGTTATATGGCTATTTACTCTCTTACCAGCAATACCATGTATAGCAACTGGGATGATAACGATCTGAGAAAGGCATACAACTGGTATTCCTGGGAGTTTGGCCTGGGCGGAAACACGCTTCTTAATAAGAAATTCCAGGACCCCAGTCCCCAACGCAGGAACGACTATCCATTGTATCGTTATGCCGATGTGCTGTTGATATATGCCGAAGCTTCCTGCCGGGACGCGGGACAACCTACCGCTAAAGGCGTCGAAGCATTGAATAACATACATCGCCGGGCCTATGGCTATCCGGCGTTGGAGCCATCCTCCGTAGACTTTCAAATTGCAGACTACAACGAGGGCTCGTTCATCGATCTGGCGAGAAGAGAACATGGCTATGAAACAGTTGCGGAAGGAAAAAGATGGTTGTATTTAAAACGTATGGACGATGTTAAAGCCTATATTAAAGCGACAACCGGAAAAGATCTAGCCGATAAACATTTTTTATGGCCTATTCCAGCATCAGAATTTAATTACAATAGCGCTTTGAATCCTGCCGCCGACCAGAACCCAGGATACTAACGTATTACCAGAGCGGCTTTGAAGATAATAGCGAATTTGTTACGCAAGACAGATCATTCATTTAGAAGAATAGTTTTTTATGAAGCATATCAACAATCAATCAGGCAACGAAAACGAAACAGACAAGATCTGGGCCGTATTGATGCACCTGTCATTCAATTTTGCCGGCGGCATTGTAAGATGGGGCGGCATACGCAAGGAATTTGAGCCTGATCAGTCGTTGTGGGATGCCGCTATCCATAAGATGGCGGAACAGGGCGTAAATATGGCAGTCATCAACCTCGATGATTCGATCGCCTGGTCAAGCCACCCTGAGATCGCATTAAAGAATGCATGGACGCCCAAGCGGCTCAGGGAAGAATTAGCCAAGATCAGAAAGCTGGGAATAGAGCCTATTCCAATGTTGAATTTCTCCGCTACTCATGACGCATGGCTTGGAGAATACGCAAAAATGGTGTCTACAAAGGATTATTACAAAGTTTGCGGCAACCTGATCAATGAAGCGATTGACTTGTTCGGAGCGCCCCGTTTCTTCCATTTTGGCATGGATGAAGAAACGATACGTCACCAGCGTTCCGACCGTGTTATCATGAGGCAAAATGAGCTTTGGTGGGGCGATCTGTATTTCTTTATCAGCCAGGCAATCAGGAGAAGGGCCAGGCCCTTGGTTTGGGCCGATTATATTTGGGAGCATCCCGATCTGTTTTATAAGATGATGCCTAAATCGGTTGTTCAGTGCAATTGGTATTATGGAGAGGAGTTTGACCTCAATAAGCTGGAAGGCGTTCGTAAACAACAGGTACAGGCATACCTTGACTTGGAGGCGCACGGGTATGACCAGATACCTACGGGTAGTAACGACGGTATTTTTTATTCGCCTAAGGCAAATACCAGGTCTTTTTCAAATACAGTTGAGTTTTGTAGCAAGCATATCAGCGATAAACGTTTGATAGGGTTTTTGCAGACGCTTTGGGCGCCGACTATTGAAAAGTACAGACCCAATATTATGGAGGGGATAGAGTTGGTAGGAGCGGCAAGAAAAAAATACGAACAAGAGAACGGAAAATAATTCATTCAATTAAAAAGCTATCAAAACAAACGTTATGAGCGTAAAAGAAACGGGCGTAAGTTATTATGGTTTAAGTTATCCCGAGCATGCGGAAAAGGATTTTAAAGAGATGATTCAACACAATTGCAACTCGGTAATATTAGCGCTATCCGAGTTTGATATTGATTTTTGGTTTCCCAATATTATAAAAATAGCTAAAACAGCCAAAGACCTGGGGCTAAAGGTTTATCTGGATACCTGGGGAATAGGCAAATGGTTTGGCGGCGAACCGCCAAGTATTTTCCTGAATAACAATACCAGGAACAGGCAGGTTTCTGCGTTTACGGACGAGCCCCTGGCGGCGGCATGCTTTAATACCAAGGCTTTCAGGGATTATTTCTACAGCATATGCGAAAGATTAGCCGTGGAAGTAGAGGCGGACGGATTTTTTTGGGATGAGCCGCACTATGCGCTTCCGAAGAGTTATGCATCTATCACCGGGGGCGCAGGCGACGACTGGGCCTGCAGATGCGAAGTCTGTCGTAAAAATTTCGAAGGCCAGTACGGTTATGAAATGCCAAGGATCATGACCAGGGAGGTGGTCAGTTTCAGGGAGAACAGCGCGTTGGAAATATTAGACGAGGCGTCGCGGCGAATAAAGGCCATCCGCCCGTCGGCAAGGATCGTTTGTTGCGTGCACGCAACCATCAACACTTACTATGTAAAAGAAAGCAGGGGGTACGACGACTGGAACAAAGTGGGCAAGACCTCTTCATTCGATGTTTTCAGCACCACTATTCTCAGCTACAAGTTGCCCCGGAGTTATTTTAAAGAGATCACCCAAAGAACCGTTGATATCTCCCGGAAATATGGAAAGGAATCGCAACGCTGGCTGATGAACTATTATCAGCAGCCGGATGATGTTGCCGAGATCAGGGAGATCGCGCGCCTGTATGCAGACATGGGGGTAGACAGCCTATATGCCTGGACATATCGCGGAGGTTATGGCACCGTGCTTGCCGCGCCGAATGCCCTGGAGATGTGGGATATGCTGGGCGAAGCTTATGGAGAAGTCTTAGATCCAAAATACAAGATCAAATAAACCGGAAACCATGATGAATAAAGATTTAGGTTATTTAGACAAGGTAATATCCGCCTTGCGGAAAATAGAAGAAGCTCAGTCGGAAAACATTGAGAAAGCCGCCTTGCTCATGGCCGACGCCATTGAAAAAGACGAGCTGATACATGTTTATGGGGGAGGAGGGCATACTACCTTAGTAATGGGAGAAATGTTCTTCAGGGCAGGCGGCCTCGCAAATATTAACCCGGTAATGGAGCCCGGCCTGTCTGTTTTCAACCAGGCGCTTAAATACCTGGAGCTGGAACGTACGGTAAACTACGGACGTAGTATTGTGAAATACTTCCGTATCAAGAAAAACGAAGTGTTGATCATCTTTCACAATATCGGCATCAATGCAGCCACTATTGATGCGGCCATGGAGGCAAAAGAAAACGGCGCAAAAATAATCGCCGTCAGCTCTTCATTCTGGCAGGACGAGATGCCTGAGGACCACTTCATACGTCACCCGAATAAGAAAAACCTGTTTGATTACGCGGACGTATGTATCGACGACTATAACCCGGTGGGCGATGCGGTCGTGAACGTAGAGGGTTTTGATACGCCTATTGCGCCCATATCAAATCTCACCGATTTTTATATCGCCCATCGCCTTGAGATCGCAACCATTAAAATATGCGTTGAAAGAGGCTGCATTCCGCCGGTATGGTCCAGCGCCAACGCGCCGGGCGGAGATGCAATCAATGCCCAATATGTAGAGAAATATTTTTCGAGGGTTAAATATCTTTAATAATTCAGGAATATGCAGATAGATCAGAGACCCGCTATCAAAGACGCTTTGCTCGGGCTTTTGAAGAAGTACGGCGTACGGCCGTCATTTACATTTCAACTCAACAGAGAGGCGATCGGAGAGGAGGGCTTGCAATTATTGCCCGGTTGGGAGTTTGTCGGCGGAACTTTGAACTCCCGGCAGGTCCCCTTGCTTACATGGCGGACAAAACGCCCGGTTATCGAGCTTAAAAACATAGTAAGGAATAATATCATTGAAGATGTTTGTTTGATAAGATGCTGCGCTTTTGTCAATAGCGATTGGACATTAAAAGCCCTGCTATACAGGGAGCTTGATTTGGTGGAATATATCGCCGGTCATAAGATCATTTCCCTTCATGCGGGGTTAATCGATAAGCGTGCGGGAAATATTATTGCCCGTTTAGCGAACGGAGCCCTCTGCAGCATAGAAGCGAACGTTCAATTGCCAAGAGGAAATCCTACCGTGGAGCGACATGAACTGATTGCCCGTCGCGGCGTTGCGAGCGATCTATTGGTGGATGCACAGACGCCGCAACATTCAATTTATTATTATACGGAAGATAGGGAACGTCGATATACGGATACCGATATGGAGCTTTTCGGGTATGAGCCCGGGGAAATAGATCATATTCGCGCCGCTTTTCAGGCGATCAGCGATCCCTCGATGATAGAACAATGGTCGGCCCAGCACCAACATTTACAGGATCTGCTGGCGCAGGTTTTCGCTTCAGACAAAAAACTACAAACACTTAACCCTATTATCAGATAATCCTCCGTTATGAAGCCAATAAAAATAGCGATGCTATCCCTGACGCATGGACACACGAGAAAATATTTCCAGACATTGAATGAAAACAGGAATCTGGACTGGGTAGCAGTATATGCGGAAACAGATAAGATAAAAGAAAATTTCCTTAGCTATAATTTTAATGTCCCCTGTTATACCGATGAGCAGGAGATGTGGAAAAACCATCCTGATATAGAAGCGGTGATCATGGCGTCTGCCAATAACAAGCATTTTCATCAGTTTAAGGCATGCGCTGAACGGGGAATTCATGTGCTTAGCATGAAAATACCGAGTTTTGATATGGCTGAATATGAGGAAATTGCAGGATTGGTTAAAAAGAATAACATAGTTTGCCAGGTTGAGCTGGAGCTTCATTATAACCCGGTTGTTCAACGCTTAAAAGAAATTGTAAACCCAAGCGAGTTTGGAGAGGTTTCCATGTTTAATGCGACGAATATTACTTTGTCGCCCGTATGGGCCTTTCCCTGGCAGGGAGTTCCCGAGGCTAGTTACGGCAAACGGGTTCCACTAAGCGAGGGCGATCATAGATTTCGCGGAGGCTGCTTATGCGATCATCCCCATGTGTTTGACCTGATCCGATGGTTTACCGGGAGCGAGTTTGAATATGTATATGCGGAAGCCGGCCCCAATCTCAGGACTGAACTGGAAGTGGAAGATACCATGCTGATAAACGGAAGGATGAAGAATGGCGCGGGCTTTTTATTTGACGTATCCTGGTCGAGGTTGGAAGAACGTTTGGAGACGCCGGGCCCCGGCTGGGAAATATATCCCAAGCGTATGGAAGTGAATATTGCTGTGGCCGGCGATAGAGGAGTGGTTTTAACAGACTGCTTTGGGCCGAATGTTTATCACAATGGAAAACCTAATGATCGGTATACGGTGCAGTATACCTATTTCGACGAATGGATTGGCATGATGGACGAGTTTGTGGATTGTATCCGGAATCATAAAGAGCCGAAAATAAATTTAGAATGGCATAAGAAGACAATCGAGGCGATGAATGCGTGTTATGAAAGCGTTAGCGCCCGGCAGGCTATTTATATGTAAAGGCGCGTTTTCTTTATTGGCATATCCGTAAATAGATTTTGTTCACTCTCTTATAATCCAACTGAAATGACTAAGCGACGCGATTTTATTAAAATGATGACGGCTGCCGGCTTGTTGAGCGCGGCCCCCGGAGCGTTATTGTCTTCTCCTGCTTCTCTAAGAAAGGACAAAAAAGATAAAATATGGGGATGCCTGTTACACCTGAGTTTCAATATGTGGGAAGAATACATTTCTCCGCATAGGCCCTTTAGAGGCTTTAGGCCGGATCTTCGATTAAGCAAACCGCTTTGGGATGACGCGTTGAAGGAGATGGCAAATTCGGGGGTTAATATGGTAGTGATCGATCTGGGAGATGCGGTCAGCTATAAAAGCCATCCCGAGATAGCGGTGCATGACGCATGGACAACCGATCAATTGAAAACGGAGCTGAAAAAAATACGGGCGATGGGGATCGAGCCGATACCCAAGATGAATTTTTCTGCAGGACATGATACCTGGCTTAAGGATTATTCGCGGATGGTGTCTACGGAACGGTATTATACGGTTTGTAAAAATTTGATTAAGGAAGTTGTTGAACTGTTTGACAAGCCCCGGTATTTCCATCTGGGGATGGATGAAGAAACGGCCAGTCATCAGAGCCATTATTTATATACGGTCGTTAGAAAAAATGACGCCTGGTGGAAGGATTTCTATTTTTTGGTAGAGCAGACGGAGAAAAGCGGCAGTAAGGCATGGATATGGCCGGATTATATGTTGTGGAATGAACCCGACCAGTTTTTTAAGAAAATGCCTAAGTCGGTAGTGCAAAGCAATTGGTACTACGGCGAATCGTTTGATGATCTTAATAATACTTATGTAAAATCCTATCTGAAATTACACGAACATGGTTATGAGCAAATCCCTACGGGTAGCTTTCATGCCGAAAATGAACGTAGCATTATAAACACCGTTAAGTTCGGCGCTCAACATCTTAAAGACGAGCATTTAAAAGGTTTTTTACAAAGCTATTGGAAACCGACGATTGAAGAATTCAGGGAAAGAATTCTGAAAGGGACCCGGTTGATGGGCGAAGCAAAAAAATGGTATACCGAGAATAGCGGGAGATCGTGAGGTTGTCCATAAAATACAAATGGGAGCTTGTTGCGATATTGTGGCTTGCATTTTTCTTTAACCAGGCAGACAGGCAGATCTTTAATGTGGTATTGTCCGCCATTCGCGACGACCTCGGGTTGACGGACGCGGATATGGGGCTGGTATCCTCTTCTTTGATCTTGGTCTATGGATTGCTCGTTCCCGTGGCGGGCATTGTGGGCGACCGGTTTTCCAAAAAGAAAGTTATCCTGATCGCCTTGCTCATCTGGACCAGCTCCACCTTTTTAACGGGATTGAGCCAGACCCTGTTCCATCTTATTCTGATCAGAAGCGTTGCCACCGGCGGAGGAGAGGCTTTTTATTCTCCTTCGGCCAGTTCGCTCATTGGAGCGTATCATAAGGATACGCTTTCTACCGCTCTTTCTCTGCACCAGACCGCGCTTTATGTAGGGGTAATCTGTAGCAGTTATATCACCGGTTATATAGCAGATCACTATGGATGGCGAATGGCTTTTTATGTTTTTGGTTTCGGGGGACTGATCCTGGCCGCCGTAATTGCGAAAAGAGTGAAACCGGACAAGAAGCCTGCTGTTGCAGAAAAATCGACTGAGCCGGCTATAGGCGTAAAGGAGACGGTATTGGTATTTTTCAAAAAGCCCACAGCGATCCTTTTGGCGCTGGGATTTGCTGGAATGCAGTTTTCGGGAGTTGGCTTTCTGACCTGGATGCCTACGTATATGCATGAAGAATATAACTTGTCTCTCGCAAAAGCAGGATTCGATTCCACCTTCTATTATAAAATAACGGCCCTATTGGGGATCATTGCAGGCGCGCGGCTGTCGGATACGCTTCGAAAAAGGGTGATCAATATACGCGCGCTTGTACAGGTAGGCGGTTTGCTTTTAGGGGCGCCGGCCCTTTATTTTATGGGCGCAAGTCATTCGTTACTGACGGTATATGCAATGCTGGCCTTGTTTGGAATGTGCCAGGGATTATACGACTCTAATATTTTTGCTTCCTTATATGAAGTGATAGAACCCCCATACCGCGCTACAGCCACAGGCATTATGCTGTCTTTCGCTTTTGGCATCAGCGCCATCTCGCCTTTTCTTCTCGGATATTTGAAGCCTTTGATCGGTTTGTCGAAGGGAATAGCATTTTTATCGCTTGGATATGTAGCCGCAGCTATCCTGCTTTCTATTGCCGTGCTTTTCTTTTACAGGAAAGATCGTTTGAAAATGGGTCTCTGAGGCTGGACCGCCTCGATAATTGTACCTATCTTTGTTCTTAGGCTTAAGGTAGAGACTTTTCTTTCTATTGAAATTGAAAGGTAGGAATCTTCAAAGGAGTGAAAAGATGACCCGATACGGTAATGGATGTTTAAGGTTAGCGGAATGACGAAAAATAATAATAGCCTGACCTGGCTTGGGATGGCTGTGGTGATACTGGTAGCGGGCAATCTGCGGTCGCCTATTACTTCTGTCGGCCCGATACTTGGAGAAATACAGGACGCATTCCATCTCAACAATGTTCAGGGAAGCCTGCTTACTTCAATTCCCCTGATTGTTTTTGCAACCTGTTCCATTTTGGTAAGCAGACTTGCCGCAAAGGCAAATATAAATTACGGGATAATATTTTCGCTGGTTGTCCTGATAGCCGGATTGTATTTTCGGGTATCGGGGAGTATAGCGATGTTATATATGGGTTCATTTCTTTTAGGATTAGGGATATGTATCGGTAACGTCACTACGCCTGCGTATATCAAAAATGTATTTCCCAAAAAGGTAGGCGTTGTAACAGGGATATTTTCGGTTTCCATGAATTTGTTGGGCGCATTGGCTTCGGGTCTTAGCATCAGCATAAGGCAATGGACGAATGCGGGCTGGAAAGGCTCCTTAGGCGTATGGATAACTTGGGCTTTTCTGACGCTTTTAATTGTTATTGCAGATACGCTTACGACAAAGAACAGATCGCGGAAAAGTTCTGCGCCGGACATGGGGCGATCTGAATTCAATATATTCCGTTCAAAGCAATCCTGGAATATCAGCTTTTTTATGGGACTGCAGTCGGTGATGTATTATTGCCTGGTGGCGTTTCTTCCGACGATATTGATCGATTATGGCATGGAGAAGACTGATGCGGGTTGGGTGATTTCGATTATACAACTATCTATGTTGCCCGTAATGTTTATCGGCCCTGTTATTGCGGCGAAAATTGAAGATCAAAAATGGATGATCTATGGCATAGGCTTATTGCTGTTTGTTGGGCTGGGCATGTTAGCGGTTTTCCAGGCGCAATATATATATCTGTCCTCAGTTTTAATAGGGATGTCCGGGGGGTTGTCATTCAGTCTTTGCCTGCTGTTTTTCTCCATAAAATGCAAAACGCCTGAAGGAACGCTAAAGCTTTCAGGAAAGGCGCAGTCCATCGGCTATTTGATTGCCGCTTTTGGTCCGCCCGTTTTCGGTATGCTACACGATTGGGACGCCACCTGGAAAACCTCAATCTATTTTTTGCTGATCGTTGGCGTCTTAATGACCATAATCGGCCGCTTCGCCGCTAAGCCGCGTTATGTTGAAGAGTATTAGTTAATGGGGCTTTAGTTGGAAGGACAGACTTAACGTTGTCGATTATTTAAACAGCATTGTTTTTAATTATCCAGAGAGCAAATTTCCGATATTAGATAGGGAAAGATTTAAAACAGTTGCAAAAAAAATAATGACAATATTTTTAATGACGCAATAAATTTTGATCGCTCGGCGTCTGACTGCGCGACGTATTTACAGATTGCTGATTCTACGAATGTCTTTTACGTAAATTATGTTTCTTTCGTATCCGTTCTGAGCGACATAGATCATGGCCTGCGCAACCTGTTTCATGGTATTGTACATAAAAGGAAAAAGGG
>JAEUVR010000147.1 GCA_016786785.1 Chitinophagaceae bacterium | reverse complement strand
GCATAACCGATAATGGTGTCGATGGAGATCACCTGCGCGCCCACATGCACAAAGATGCCGATCGCGCCCAGGATAAGATGGGGAAACTGGAAAATATTCGTTTTCCCTGAATTGCTTTTAGCGACTTCCTCTGTCTCGTGTTCGGTATCTATTTCCGGAAGCGGCGAAAAGCGAACGAATAGTCCCAATCCGATCAGGGCGAGTCCCATAATCGAATAGGGGAGGATCACCCTTCGGATCAGCTCGTCCAGGATAACGCTCCTTTCCTCAGGCGTCATCATCGGCAACTGGGCAAACATTTCGTTGTCTGTAGCCCTCAGCACCACCGCGGCGAAAATGAGCGGCGCCAATATGCCTGCGCTTTTATTGGCGATACCCATGATGCTGAACCGTTGAGCGGCGCGTTCTATCGGCCCCAGGATGGTGATATAGGGGTTTGCGGCCGTCTGGAGTATTGCCAATCCGACGCCCAGGGAAAACAGCCCTATCAGGAACACTTCATAGGTGCGGGTCAAGGCCGCCGGCACAAATATGAAAGCGCCTACCGCCATGCACATAAAGCCTACCATCATCCCCTTTTTGAATCCTACTTTTTTCAGGAGATAGGAGGAGGGGACCGACATCACGAAATAAGAGATATAAAAGGCGAACGCCACCAGGTAAGACTCGAAATTGGTGAGTTCGCACGCTATCTTAAAATAGGGGATCAGGATAGCATTCACCCAGGATACAAAACCAAAAATAAAAAACATCATCCCAACGATCGCGATCGATATTCGTGTATCCCTTTTCGTTAGGGTGGAAGCCTGTACGGCAACGTCTTTCTTCATTACTTATATATTATATAGTTTATACTAGCCTTGTAGACATTAAATTTTTGGCTCCCATCCCGGTTGGTACTGGCGGCTCCAGAGTGCATTTGCTTTGGCGCTGTTCAGGATATGCCCGTTCTTAGGATCTATTTTCAAAGTTTCTCCCGTTCTCTGGGCGATATTGCCGAGCTGAACCAGCAGGGTGCTCTGGTGTCCGCTGACGATATCCGAGTTCAGTTTGTCTTTTCCGCGGATCGTATCCAGGAAGTTATTGATATGAACCACGTCCAGGTCCTTGAAAGGGTCCGTTAAGTCGCGGGTGTCCAGCTTAGCGGTAGACTTCACCTCTTTGATCGGTTTGTTATCCATATCGTAAATGGAATAAGCGTTTCCGCCTTCTATCTTCATGAATCCTTTTTCGCCGTAAAAGATAAGCCCTACGCCTGCGCCGTCAGAAGCGGCGCTGTTGCAACTGCGTCCTTCCCAGGTCATCATCGAGCTGTTGTCGAATTCCAGGCTGATCATCTGCGTATCAGGAGTTTCCCAATCGTCTTTATAACGGAAGCGGCCGCCTGCGGAAGTTACCAGCGTGGGATAATCTACCTGCAATCCCCAGCGAGCGAGGTCTACGAAGTGCGTGCCATTGTTGAGCGCTTCGCCGGTGCCCCAGTGCCAGAACCAATGCCAGTTGTAATGAATAAGATTGTCTTTAAAAGCCTTACGGGGAGCGGGGCCCTGCCATAGTTCATAGTCGAGCCAGGAAGGGACTTCTGTTTGTTTGCCGACGCCTATTGAAGGGCGGTTGTTGGCGTACCAGGTTCTTGCATAGTGAGGTTTGCCGATAATGCCCTCATGCAGTTCTTTCATGCCTGCTATGATATTCGGGAAAGAGCGGCGCTGGTTTCCCATCTGGATCACGTTCTTGTATTTTTGCACCGCCGCCATCAGCAATTCTCCTTCGTTCGGATTGTGGCTGCAGGGTTTTTCGAGATACACATGCTTGCCGGCTTTCGACGCCAGTATGGCCGCGGGCGCATGCCAGTGGTCGGGAGCCGCCACTACGATAGCGTCCATTTGTTTATCTTCCAGCGCTTTCCTGAAATCGGGAGTGGCTTTGGGGCGCTTGTTGGTTATCTGGGCTATGCTGGCTATACATTTTTCCGCCGCTCTTGAGTCGACGTCGGAGATATGTATGATCTCGCAATCTTTTGCTTTGGAAAAGCTGCGGGACAGCGCGCCGCCTCTTGAGTTGACGCCCATAACGCCAACGAGCAGACGATTATTGGCTCCTATTATATTGGCGTAGCTTTTAGCGCTAAAAGCCGGGAGGATGCCGCCTATGGATGCCGCGGCCATTCCTGTCATGGTTTGCCTGATGAATTTGCGACGGGATTTTTGCATTGTTTGTTTTTTTATGGTAGAATATATTATGAATAAAGACCGCTTCGTATCAGGCCGTCCTTTTTATTTCTTTTTTGCTTTTGCCCTGGCTTTAACGAACATGGTCTGGAGGCTTACCGGCGTTCCTCCTTTTTTCTTGCTTTGATCCGCCGCTTCCATGAAGGCGCAGATCTCCAGCGTCTCTTCAGGGTCTATCGGCGATACGCCCGTTTTGAAAAACTCCAGGATCTTCACTACAAGGTCTTCGTAGCCCTTGAAAGGGGGTATTGTCGCAATGGCTTTTTCGCCGAATACGGTGCCGCCATAACTATGCGCCACTTTGCCGCGGGTTCCCCTGAATGTGCCTATGCGGTTGTCTTCCCATGTGCCCACTGCCACGTCGGCTTCGGGAGCGTTGACGCGCACTACCTTTTTACAACCCTTGCCCATCAGGGTGAACAATACTTCCACGCCGTGGATGCCATACCAGAAAAGATCGGGATGGGTTTTTTCCAGCGAACAGGGGCTGTAGGAATCAACGCCGACGATCTTACCCACCGTAACGCCCTTGGCCATATCCTGTACGCCCGGGTTGAACCGCAACGAAGAACTGGAGAATACCGGCACATTGTGCTTTTGGGCCGCGTCAAAAATAGCGATGGCATCGGCCAGCGAAGCGGCTATCGGCTTGTCGATAAACACCCTTTTTCCAGCTTTGATGACTTCAAGGGCTTGCTCAAGATGTAAGCGACCGTCATTGGTTTCCAGTAATACTACATCGCATTTGTCCAGTAGTTCTGCGATTGAGCCGGCGATCTCAACGCCTAAGCCTTTCATGGTTTCCGTAATGCCGGGGATGCGGCTGGCGCTGGATTCGATATCCCTGCTTCCCTGCGGATAAGCGATGGTTACTTTAAATCCCGAATCGGAAGCGTTGATGAATTTGGTAAAAGCCGCGGCATGCGAAGTGTCCAGGCCGATCATCCCGACGCGGCCGGATGCCATGATCTGTCCCGGCGCGGGATAAGCGGATCTTGTTTGCGCGGCAAAACCCATGCTGCGGGCGGTTCCTGCTAACCCTAAGCCTAATCCGGCGAGGGCGGTATTCCTGATAAATTTCCTGCGGTTGTTGTGTTGTTTCATATATGGCAATGATGCGTTGTTAAGACAATAGATTACTATGGATAAAATTGTTTAACGTCGTTGAATATTCAAGGATGAAGGATGCAAGCTTTTAGTCGGTTACGTACCCGTAAATATAAGGCTACTCCCTATAATTTCCATTATTTAATTTATTTTCAATTAAATTTAATTCCAATAAGCTGCGTCCTTTTGGCTATCGTATCGGCATAGGCGAACGGATCGGCGCAGCGGTTGCATAGCTCCGGAAATTTTAACAACAAGCGGTCATGAAAAAATCTTTTATCGTTGTCATTTTATCTTTTTTATTGAGCGGTATGAGCGGCATTGCCCAGTCGGGAAAAGTGTATGATGAGCTGTCTGTGACAAGCAGGATCCTTAAAATGGAAAGGAAATTTGCGGTTTACCTGCCTCCGGACTATGAAACTTCGCAGCGCAGTTACCCGGTATTGTACCTGCTCCACGGAGCGGGCGACGATCAGACGGGCTGGGTACAGTTTGGCGAAGTGTTGTTTATTGCCGATAAATCTATCAGGGAAGGCAAGGCGACGCCTATGATCATTGTAATGCCTGATGCCAATACCGGCCGCCGCGGGTATTTTAATGATATAAAGGGCGACTGGGCGTACGAGGACTTTTTCTTCCAGGAATTTCTTCCGGAGATAGAAAAAAGATACCGGATAAAATCTGAAAAAAGATATCGCGCCGTAGCGGGACTGTCAATGGGCGGCGGCGGTTCATTTATGTACGCGTTGCATCGCCCGGATCTTTTTTCCGCCGCCTGCCCCCTAAGCGCTTATATAGGGCCTTTGTCATTAGACGAGGCCAGGCAGCGCTTTACCAGCGGGCAGGGAACTAAGATCAGCGAAGCAAGCCTCTCCGCTTATTATAAAAAGCACAGCGCCCTCGAACTGGTGAACAGCATGCCCGACAGCTTAAAAAAATCCGTTCGCTGGTATATTGATTGCGGGGATGATGATTTCCTTTACGAAGGGAACAGCCTTATTCATATCGCCATGAGGAAAAAAGAGATCCCTCATGAATTTCGTATACGCGACGGGGCGCATTCATGGGAATACTGGCGCACCGCGCTGCCCGATGTACTGCAATTTGTTTCGAAAGGCTTCCGCCAATTTTAATGACATTCTTTAAAGCAGGCGGCGACAGTAAAGCGTTTAGCGGCCGCGATGACTTTCATTAATTTTATTTAATGATGTTCTTTAAAGACGCCTCGCAAGCATGCTCAATTGCATTGCCCAAGGGCCCACCATATGATGATAAATACGATGATGGTGCCAAAACATCCGCCTCCTAATTTCTTTGCGCCATATGCGGCGATGAGTCCCCTGACAAGTTTGTTCATATATAATAACGTTAATTAAAAAAATGAAGAAGCGTTTCCATTCAATTAAGTTACGCTATTTATTGGTCTTTTGATGGCCGGCGATCTATTTAGCGAACAAAAAAAACAGGGAAGTTTTGCCGGGCTGTTTAATATTTCTGTTATTGAGCTTAACTTTAGTCGGTAAACATTCTTAGTATAGCAATAAATCATTTTAATTATGGCTCAATCAAGACGAGATTTTATCAGGCGGTCTGCGGTTGCCTCTGCAGGTATTTATATGGGAGCAATGTCGTTCAGCGCTAAGAGTTACGGAAACATATTGGGCGCTAACGATCGCGTTCGCGTAGGGGTGGTAGGATTCTCGGACAGGCATAAGGGATCGCATGCGCCCTGTTTTATGCAACATTATAAAGAAATGAATTTTGACCTGACGGCGGTATCCGATATCTGGAAAAATCGCCGGGAGGAAGGCGCTGCGTTCTGGAAACAAAAAATGGGGCATGAGATCGCCGCATGCAGGAATAATGAAGAGTTGTATGATAAAAAGCTGGTGGACGCCGTTTTTATCAGCACCGCCGATTTTCAGCACGCCCTGCATACCATTGAAGCGGTAAAAGCCGGCTGCGACGTATATGTAGAGAAACCCTTTGCCGAAACAATGGAAGATAACCGCGCTGCGTTGAAGGCGGTAAAAGCGTCCGACCGCATCATACAGGTAGGATCGCAGAGAAGAAGCGGCAGCAATTACCATGCTGCGGCCGAGTTTATCAAATCGGGAAAGTTCGGGCCCATCACCATGGTGGAGCTGACCTGGAATGTAAACCAACCCGGACGGTGGCGCAGGTTGGCTGCCGTGCCGACGCTAAAGCAGGAGGATACCGACTGGAAACGATACCTCATGAACAGGCCTTACGAGCCTTTTGATGCGAGAAAATACCTTGAGTTTCGTTTGTTCTGGCCTTATTCTTCCGGCATACCCGGGCAGTGGATGAGCCACCAGATCGATACGGTAAACTGGTTCAGCGGGTTAAACTACCCCCGTAGCGTTGTCTCTAACGGGGGCATCTATATGTGGAAGGATGGAAGAAGGAACTGGGATACCATTACCGCCGTATTTGACTACGGTCCCGCAAACGATCCGGATACAGGGTTCCAGGTGAGTTTTGCTTCGCGTATGCATAACGGCGATGATAACCCTGCCGAGATCTATTATTCCAACGGCGGCGAGCTTAACCTGGATACCAATATGGTATCCCCGAAAGGAGGGCTGAAAAAAGCGTATGCCGAACCCATGGGGCTCAAGGAAAACTTATTGCCGCAGATGAACTTGTCGAAAGTGATAAAGGTAGAAACCGGCGCCAATACCGGCGGGGATGCGCTTACCTCCGCGCATGTGCGCAACTGGATGGAGTGTATCCGTAGCCGTAAGCCCGCCAATGCGCCGGTAGAAGCGGGGTACTATCATTCTGTTGCAACCATCATGACCAGCGCCTCGGTAAGAACCGGTATGAAAGCCACTTTCGACGAAAAGAAACAGGAAGTGATGGTAGGAGGGAAGCCGTTCAAATATTGAGTCTTAATATAGATAAGGAACTGAGATGTTGATCAGCTCGCGCGAATCGATCAGCTCATACGAAAGCCTGCAAATAACGTTTGCAGGCTTTTTGTTTTATTAGCTCGCCATAATTATATCGAACGCGTAAAATATCCCGCCTTGCAGGTCGCTAAGGATCTGTCGTCATGCTGTTCTTTTTGGCGATGCCGAGGAACCGCGATATCAGCAGTACGGAAGCGAAGCTAAGCGCCAGGATGAAACCGAGCCAGATGCCTTTAGGGCCCATGCCTAAAACAAAGGTCATGATATAACCCGAAGG
>JAEUVR010000143.1 GCA_016786785.1 Chitinophagaceae bacterium | reverse complement strand
GAGCGAGAAAACGGAGAATATCTTCGGCTTGCTATTTTCGAGCGCCCCAGACGCAAACAGGCGCTAAGTCGACGAGGTATCCATAAGAAAAAAATAGCATAGGCTACTTTCTAAACTGGAAGAAGGATTACACGTTAAAACCTTGCCAGCACGGTTACCCCGCCCTGCACGACCTGGTTTAACCCGACCTCGACCTTTGTGCCCACAGGCAATAGCAGGTCGACACGGCTGCCGAATTTGATGAATCCCATTTCGGCAGATTGATCTGCCTGCTGCCCGAGTTTCAGGTAGTTAACGATCCGGCGCGCAACAGCGCCGGCAATCTGCTTCACCAGCACTTCGGCGTGGGCATTCCGGATCACCACGGTATGCCTTTCGTTTTCGGTGGACGACTTGGGATGCCAGGCCACCAGGTATTTGCCCTTGTGGTATTGGGTGTAGACCACTTCCCCGCTCACCGGGTTACGGTTCTGGTGCACATTCGCCGGGCTCATAAATATAGAGATCTGTAATCTTTTACCCTTGAAGTACTCTTCGTCCACGGTTTCCTCTATCACCACCACCTTCCCATCCGCCGGCGACACGATCAACTGATCGCCGGTAACCAGCTTCCTTTTCGGAACCCTGAAAAAAGACAAGACAAATAACCAAAACAATATGGTCAGCAAAAAGATACACCAGCTCAGCCAGGGATAATCAAAACTGATAAAATAAAAAGAAGCCAGGTTGACCGCCACAAAGAATATGGAAACGATCATAATGGTCTTAATGCCCTCTCGGTGTATCGTCATGAATCAAAAATTAATCTTCAAAAATAGGTAAACCATCAACGTAAAAAAACTCTAACATTTCCTAATATAAATTTTCGCACGTATAACATCGCGCAGTCCGCATAACATAAAACATCTGAACAGCATAATACATCTACATACTATCGCGCAGCCCGCATGACATCAATCACATATATGCATCACTCATCCGCACAACATCCTCTCATATATAACGCCCTCGCATCATTTACCTCCTTAAAAAAATCTCAACATATACCCATACAAATGGCGCGGCAATCAATAAGGAGTCGAACCGATCGAGAAAGCCTCCATGCCCGGGCATGAGGCTCCCGCTATCCTTCACGCCTGCCATGCGCTTGATCTTGCTCTCCAGCAGGTCTCCGCAGGTTCCCGCCACGCAGGCGATCAGCGCGATCATCAGGCAATGAATCAGAGGTATATCTTTTAATACATTGATATACCTGCTGGCTATCGTTACCGTCGCTACGCAGAGAAGGACGCCGCCGATGGTTCCCTCCCACGTTTTCTTGGGAGAGATCGGCGAAAAAGGCGTTCTGCCGATAAGGGAGCCCACGAGGTAAGCCATCGTATCATTGATCCACATACAGGCAATGATCAGCAGCGGAAGCGCCGGCCTTACCGGTACGGTATAAACGTTCTTGGGAGCGGGGAAAGACATCATATCGATCATCAATCCGCAGCTCAGGGAAATGTACAGGATACCCAGCGCGGAGCGCCCGATATTTTTGAGGGAGATATTGGACGCGAATAATAACTCGGAGATGGGCAACAGGAAGGCAAACAGCAGGCCCAGCCACCATCCGATGGAATGCAAAGACAGGGCACCAATGCTAAAAGCATCATTAGTAAAATACAACATCAGGCACCACCCGGCGATCATGGAGCCATATCTGTGAAAGGAAGAGATGCCGGCATAGTCCGGGTCGATCTTCGCCGCCAGCTGTTGGTATTCCCTCCAGCAACCAAAATGGATGATGGTAAAAAGCAGGAAAAAGCTCCAGTGACTGATCAGTAAACCGGCGGCCATGATGACGACAAACACTATTGCCGTAAGCGTCCTCGTTCTTAAAGCGGATATATTTAGCGCCATGAATAAAAATTAGATAATGGTTATCGAAGCGTCTAGGGGAGAAAGATACCGGTTATCTCATGAATAAAATTAGTTAATGGCGATCTCCTCAACGCCCGGGCGATACATGGTTTTTAACAATCATGCGTTAAGCGATAAACTGGTTGTGCTTATTCAGCTCGTCGGTTTCATATTCCCCGGCATAGGTTACGGTAGAACGTTTCCGGAATATCCATATAATAATGCCTACCGCCACAGCGCTGATCAATGCCGCAAGAAACGGAACAGAGGGGTTCTGGCTGACATATTTCGGCGCATAGGAAACCACGCCCACCTGTACGCCATTGTACACAAAATGCGCGAGGATGCTGGTCCATAAGCTCCCGCTATACCAATACATGACGCCCAGCAATACGCCGAGGAACATCCTGGGTAAAAACCCCTGGAACTGCAAATGAAAGGCGGAAAACAGGAAGGCGGCGAAGACGATGCCTCCCCAGGGATTCCTGAAAACGGCTATGAAGATGCGCTGCAATACCCCCCGGAAAGCGATCTCTTCGCAAATAGCGGGCAGCAGGGCGATAACGATAATATTGATCAGCACATCGGCAAAACCATCGGCTTTCAAAAAAGCTTCCATCTGTTTGGTGGCGTCTTTTTCAAATGCGTTCATCCACTCGGGCAGGGGGATCAACTGGTTGATCTCGCCCAGCCAGAATACCAGGGGAAAGGCCAGCAACATACAAAGCGAGGCCAGTAAATAGAGGTTAGGGTGACCGGCGCGCCGAAAGCCTAAGAAATAAAAAGGCCTGCCATTAAAAACGACCAGGGCAAAAACAAAAGAAGGCAATAAAAAGATCACCAGGGAAGAAAGGGCCTGTATCCATTTCATCGTAGCCACAATCCGGGAATCGCTCCAGTCCATCTGGTCCAACCCCGTCAGCGGCAATCCGTTCATTGCCGCCATGGCGACCATCATCAAGGAGGCAATAATAAAGGAAGCGCCCAGCAGACCCAGGAATATGGCCAGCTGGGACCAGGGAGATTTAACGCGTAAATGACCGATCATAAGCAATTATGTGTGTAAATTAGCGCTCATTTTTGTACAATATACGGATAAGCTGACAGCCGCTTCAAAATGACAAAATTAGGCAACCTATCGCTCCCTGAATTTCCCCTGCTCCTTGCGCCCATGGAGGATGTAAGCGATCCGCCATTCAGGGCGGTATGCAAGGACAACGGGGCCGACCTCATGTATACGGAGTTCATCTCTTCGGAGGGGCTGATCCGGGATGCCATTAAAAGCCGTAAAAAGCTGGATATATTCGATTATGAACGTCCCATAGGCATACAGATATTCGGCGGCGACGAGGAAAGCCTTTCGCTGGCGGCAAAGATCGTAGACGTTACCAACCCCGATATTCTGGATATCAACTTTGGCTGCCCGGTGAAAAAAGTCGCCTGCAAGGGCGCGGGCGCAGGCGTGTTGAAAGACCTGGACCTGATGGTCCGGCTTACAGATGCGGTGGTCAAGTCTACCCGGCTGCCGGTTACCGTAAAAACCCGGCTGGGATGGGACGATAATACCAGGAACGTGGAGGAAGCAGCAGAACGCCTCCAGGATGTGGGTATACAGGCCCTGAGCATACATGGCCGCACCCGCACGCAGATGTATAAGGGGTCGGCTGACTGGACCCTGATCGGCAAGATCAAAAACAATCCCCGCATACATATTCCCATCTTCGGCAATGGCGATATCGACTCGCCCGAAAAAGCGCTGGAATACAGGAACAGGTACGGGGTGGATGGCGTCATGATCGGCAGGGCGGCCATCGGCTATCCCTGGATATTTGACGAGATCAAACATTTTATGAAAACGGGCGAACACCTGCCCCCTCCAACCATTCAGCAACGCATTGAAGTGTGCCGCAAACATCTCCGCCGCTCCTATGAATGGAAGGGCCCGGTAGTGGGCATCCTGGAGATGAGAAGACATTATGCCAACTACCTGAAAGGCCTTCCCAACATAAAAGAATACCGCGGCAG
>JAEUVR010000128.1 GCA_016786785.1 Chitinophagaceae bacterium | reverse complement strand
GGGCCCGATCTCCACTATGCCATACCGGTCCGAATTGATCATTGGCTTCAGCGTCAGCGTACAATCGGCGCCGTTATCCTGGTGGAATTTGTTCAACGACTGAATATCCGCCTTAAAAAAAGTGTCGCCGTTTAATGCCAGTACGTTTTGTCCTGCCGCTTTTTCACATGCTTTTTTAATGGCCCCGCCGGTTCCGAGCGGCTCTTCTTCAATTACGCGCCGACAGGCCAGCCCGGGATAGGCGCTTGCAATAAATTCAGAAATGAGCTCATGTTTATAACCGAGCGAAAAAATAAAACGCTCTATTCCCTGCGACCGGCAATAATCGATAACATAGGCGATAAAGGGCTTTCCCGCCACGGGCGCCATGCATTTGGGCATGTCGGGCACGGCCGATCGCAATCGCGTTCCCAATCCCCCGGCAAGTATGATGGCTTCTTGTATCAAGATCGTTATTGAATAAAATACAATTCTTCCACCAGTTGGCAGATAATATGCCCGAGCAGAATATGCGATTCCTGGATACGGGGCGTGTCGCGGGAAGGCGCTTCCAGCAGGTAGTCTGAGAGGGCTTTCATTTTTCCTCCGCCCAGCCCGGTTAAGCCTACGGTAACGACGTTTTTCTCCCTGGCGGTTTCAAAGGCGCTAACGATATTGGCGGAATTGCCCGAGGTGGACAGGCCCACGACATAATCGCCCGGCCGCGCAATCCCCTTTATCAATCGCGCATAAACAATATCGTAGCTATAGTCATTGGCGACTGCGGTCAGGTACGAAGTATTGCAGTGGAGCGCTTCGGCGGGCAAGGCTTCCCTGTCGGTATAAAAACGGCCTGATAACTCAGCGGCAAGGTGCTGGGCATCGGCGGCGCTGCCGCCATTACCGCAGAAATAGATACGCCCGCCTTTTTTCAGCGAGGCTGTCATGCCTTCGGCAACCCGGATCGTCAGATCCAGCAGCCGATCGTCGCTTAAGATCTTATGCTTGACCGAAATGGAATCGCTGATGATATTTTTTATTTTCTCCCTCATGGTTTTTGATTAAACGGGCGAAAATAACCCGTATAAGATTAAAATAATTTATCGTGCCATGCGCTCGGGCGACTGAGCAATATAACATAACGCTATATGGTCCATGTTGTGAGGCCATGGTTCACGAATTGGTAATGTTTTACATATCCGCCGAAATCCTTCAGCGCTTCTATAACCGCATATTTAGAGTTATCGGGGCAATAAAACACCATGAATCCTCCTCCGCCTGCGCCGGAGATCTTACCTCCTGAAGCCCCTGCTTTTTTTGCCGTCTCATAAATATCTTCCATCAGTGAATTGGAAATGCCTTCCGCCATCTCTTTCTTTTGCCGGAATCCAAAATCAAGTATCTCGCCGATCTCGTTCACCCGTCCTGTTAACAAGGCTTCCTTCATCATCTGCGCCTGTTGTTTGAGCTGGTGCATGGCTTCAATGGAGCGGTCTTTTTTATTAACCACATTCTGTGTTTGCTTCTCTATGATCTTTGCCGACTCGCGGCTGGTAGAAGTATAATAAAGCGTCAGGTTGTTTTCCAGCTCGAAAAGGTATTCCCGTTTGATGCGCAATGGGTTTACGATGACCTTGTCGTTCGCAAAGAACTCCATGTAATTCACTCCGCCGAATGTAGAAGCATATTGGTCCTGCCGCCCGCCTGCCATGTTCAGTTCCCTTCTTTCTATATCATACGCAAGCTGGGCGATATCATATTCGCCCAGGGGAAGCCGGAGCATTTCTGAAAAAGCGCCGATCAGGGCGACGACCAGGGTGGAAGAGGTTCCCAGGCCGGAGCCAGCCGGGGCGTCGACAAAGGTAGATAATTTAAAACCGGCGTCAGGAAGACCGTAAACCTTACGGATCTTATTGTAAACGCCTTTCAGCAGGTCGAGGCGGCCGTCTATAGGCAGCTCGCGGCCTGCGTCAAATTGTTGTTCTTCCTTTCTGTCTAACGCTTGTAAAATGATCTTTTTTTCCGGGATCGGCTCTATGTTGGCGTAAGCGTATAAGGAGATCGTTGCGTTCAGGATAGCGCCGCCATAAAGATCGCAATAGGGACTTACATCTGTTCCTCCTCCTGCCAGTCCTATCCGTAATGGAGCTTTGCTTCTGTGTATCATAGTTTATTGTTGTGGAAAGATAGCCGGCTGTTGCGCGGCGTTATGGATGGCCGGCCTGCTCAACGAGCGCTTCTACCAGCTTGCTCCATGAATATTTTTCTTTCTCGCTACGAAGATGAGGAATAAAATAGTTCTCGCCTAATTGAAAGTACTCCTCTATGGCCGCAGCAATGGCGGCGGGCGCAGGTTCGCATACGATCCCTGCTTTTTTGTGCGGCGCCATCGCCGGGAGGCTGCCCACATTGGTTACTATCATGGGCTTCTCAAAATGATAGGCGAGCGGCGTTACTCCGCTTTGCGTGGCATTGCGGTAAGGCTGCGCCACTACGTTTGCAGCGGACAGGTAATACCTTACTTCGCTATCGGGGATGAAAGCGGTTTTCATGATCAGTATATCGCTGATGCCTAACGCTTTTATTTTTTCCGCATATTCCTTTTCATCTTCATAGAATTCGCCTGCCACCAGCAATACCGGCGGTTCTTCGGATCGGGCAGCCGCCTTGTCCTTCGCTATTTTCATGGCTTCCAGCAGCAGGTCCAGCCCCTTGTATTTCCGGATGAACCCGAAAAAAAGAATAATTTTTTTGTCTGGCGCTATGCCCAATCTTTCCCTGGCCTCTGCCATAGAAACTGCATCCCCAAAATTATCATACAGGGGATGCAATACCTGCCGCGCCGGTTTAGCAGGCTCAAACTTCCGCAGGTCGTTCATCACTTTTTCGCTCATGGTAATAAAGGCGTCGCAGGATCTTAGAAAATACCGGGTGAAGAGCTTGTCGCCCGGCCTTTTTTCATGCGGGATGATATTGTCTGTAATAGCAACGATCTTAGTATGACTGTTTTTCTTTGCCCGTCTCAGGATGGTTCCCAGCGCGGGCCCCATGAAGGGTAGCCAATAGCGTACCACAATGATATCCGGGTTCAGCTTTTTTAACCTGTTCCCGATCTTTAACCAGTTGAAAGGATTGATAGAATTGATAACGGAGTGGATCTCTAATCCGGATGGGGGAGGGTCGGAAGAAAATTGCGTGGCGCCGGGAAAAAGAAAGGACGGGTATTGAAGGGAGAAGGAATAGATCGAGCAATCAAAGCCTTCCTCGCCGAACTGTTTCGCCAATCGCTGGTCAAAGGCTGCCAGTCCCCCGCGGAGAGGATAGGCAGGCCCTATAATGATCACTCTTTTCAGCACCGTAGTTTCTTTTCGATAAGGTAATGGTTTCTGCCCGGCGAATTACGGGCGATCAGTTCTGAAATAAAGCCGGTCAGGAACAATTGGGTGCCGATGATCATGGCCAGGATGGCAAAAAAGAACAGGGGCCTTTGCGTCATCCCTGTTTTATCAAAGAAAAATTTTGATATCGTAAGGTATACAAAAGTGGCGAACCCGAAGAAGAAGGAAAGCGTTCCCCAGGCGCCGAAAAAGTGCATCGGCCGCTGCCCAAACTTACCCACGATCAATATGGAAGCCAGGTCGAGAAAGCCTTTGATAAACCTTTCCATACCAAACTTGGAGGTTCCGTATTTCCGCGCGCGGTGTTCTACGGCTTTTTCGCCGATCTTACGAAATCCCGACCATTTGGCGATCAGCGGTATATAGCGGTGCATCTCGCCATACACTTCTATGTTCTTCACTACTTTCTGGCGATAGGCTTTGAGCCCGCAGTTAAAATCGTGCAGCTTGATACCGGAAACTTTTTTGGTAACCCAGTTGAAGAACCGGGAGGGAACGGTCTTGCCTATCGGGTCATGGCGGACCTTCTTCCATCCGCTGACCAGGTCATAACCGTCTTCGATAATCATTTTTCTAAGGCCGGGTATTTCATCGGGGCTATCCTGCAGGTCGGCGTCCATGGTGATCACCACCTCTCCCTGCGCGGCTTTGAAGCCCTCGTTCAATGCCGCCGATTTACCGTAGTTGCGCAGGAATTTGATGCCGCTGATCTGGCTATTGGAGGCGGCCAGCTTTTCAATCGTGTTCCATGAACCGTCTTCGCTGCCATCATCTACCAGGATGATCTCATAAGAAAGATGGTTGGCGACGGCAACCCTGTCTATCCATGCGCAGAGTTCAGGCAATGATTCCTCTTCATTAAGTAATGGAACTACGATGGATACATCCATGTAATCGGTTTAAATATTATTGAAAACGGGTTTGCTTTTTTTTATGCTTACGGATATGATCAGGCAGATGATAAAAGCCAATATACAACTGATGGCATAGCCCAGCATTACCCTGCTAAGGGAAAATGGGTCCTTGCCTCTTTCGTTCTCCATGGCTTTGTCGATCTGTTCGTCCGTAGCGCCAAACTTCCTCATCATCTCCTCCGATTTTGTCATGATCTCCTGCGTTAGCGCTTCCTTAAAGGAAACATCGATAAAGTTCAGCAGGATATAGGTGAACAGGGTCTGCAGGACCAGGGCGATGGCAAAAACGGTAAAAGTTGTTTTCAGCGCCTCCCCGAATTCAAGATAACCTTCATTTGCTTTTTTCTTCCGTAGACCGGCCATCAGGGCCAGGATAATGATTGCCGCATAAGTCAGGTAGCCAAGCGGACTCAGGTAGGCATTTAAGCCTCCCAGGTATTGGGCCAGGGTAATGATGCAGGCGATTAACCCGGCCACAAGTCCAAAACTAAGGCCATAATTGTCTTTTGGCGCCGTTGTTTCCATATTGATATGATTTTATTACCTCAAAAATAAGTTGTCCTGCTGAATAATCCCTATCACTTTGCCGGTCAGCGTTTTGCCCGTAAAAGGAGAATTTTTTGCGCGCGACTTAAAGAAAGATTCTTCTATAAAGATCTTTTCGTCGGGAGAGAACAGGGTAATGCAGGCTGTTTCATTTTCCTTGATGACCGGCTGCGGCAAACCGAATATTTTCCGCGGCTCCAGGCTGAGCAGTTCCACCCATCTTTTTTCAGGGATAGCCGGAAGGATGCTTTTTAATGCGGCATAGCAGGTTTCCAGGCCGATCATGCCATTTTTGGCATATTCAAATTCTATGATCTTGCTGTCATATTCATGGGGCATATGGTGCGTGGCGATACAGTCGACGGTTCCGTCGGCAATGGCGTCCCAAAGAAATTTCTGTTCCTGTTTGCCGCGCAACGGCGGGTATACTTTCAGGTAAGTATCATAGCCCGTCAGGTCTTCGTCGGTAAAATACAGGTGATAAGGAGCGACGGAGCAGGTGACGTTTAAGCCGGCGTCTTTTGCTTTTTTAATGTATTCGAGCGATCGGGGAGAGGTTACGCCGGTGAAATGTATTTTTGATCCGGCATATTTTACCAGCTCGATATCGCGTGAAACCAGCAGTTCTTCAGCGATCAATGGTTTGCCCGGCAATCCGAGCCGGGTGGAAATAATTCCTTCATTGATCAATCCATTGGCGCCAACGCTTTTGTCGTCGGGGATCTGGATGATAACGCCGTCAAAGGCCCTGACATATTGCAACGCTTTTAACAGGAGGCCTGCTGATTGTATGGGGTTGAGGCCATCGCTGAAGCTTAGCGCGCCGCTGTTGTGCATATCGTACATTTCTGCAAGGTCCTTGCCTTCTGCGTTGCGGGAAACGGATCCTATGGGATGAATATTTACGGGGATGCCCGTAGGTTTACGGATATATTCCACCTGCGATTTGGTATCGGCGACAGGCCGGGTATTCGGGATCACAAATACATCGGTAAAGCCTCCGGCGGCGGCGGCCATGGCGCCTGTTCTCAGGGTTTCCTTGAATTCAAAGCCGGGGTCGGCAAAATTGGCAAAAATATCCACCCAGCCCGGCGATACGGCAAGGTTGGCGCCGGATAGAACATGGTCCGCTTTTTCAGAAAGGGCCGGTCCGATATTTTTGATAATTCCTGAATCAATAAAAATATCCTGGCGGCTTCCGTTAAAAGGCGATGCAGGATCAATAATCTGGGCTTGTTTAATAAGAACCTTCATGCAGAAAAAGTTGAGCGAAGATAAGGTTTGTTGCCCGATTTTTTTATTATCGTCCCGCCAGGAAGATATTTTTGGGGACAGGAGGACGCTCTTCATCAGGGGAGCGAATCAAAACAGGCTTTATCAGCGTGAGCATCCGCAGTAAGATTCATTATGGTTCTTTGGACGGGATCTTGACCTGCGGCATGCCATTGGTCTGAATTAAAACAGCTGTACCGGCGTGGAAGAAAACAAACATACTCCCGGCCGAGAGCCGGCGCCTGAACTAAAACAGGCTGTACCGATATTGGCACAGCCTGTTTGTATAAGGCGATAGTCAGGAAACATATTTATTCATTCACTAAACCGGCGCAGTAAAAGTTTCATCATTCTGCGACAGAGGAAGCTGTTGATCAGCCCCTGATGATCCTGGCAGCGTATACCTGCCGTCCCTGCAGGTCTTTCGCGACCAGCAAATACACGCCTGGCGAAAGCGTCGATGGCATTTGTATAGTCAGGGAGTTCATACCCTCATATAGCTTGTGGTTTTGTTGTTTTATCCGAGCGCCCTGTAAGGAGTACACGTTAAAGACATATTCTTCGCCTGCTTTCGAATTTACTTGCAGGTTCAGGTTGTTGGTAAAAACGGTATTGTGAAAAATGCGTTTGTTGGCGTCGCCGTCTGTTCCGGCGATCTTAAGAATCCTTGAATAGGACAGGTCGCCCTTGATATCGGTTTGTTTTAAACGATAGTAAACGGTCCCTTCATTTTTTTCATTGTCAACGGCAGCGTAGGAACTGATGGCGGCTTTTGCCGATCGCTGGATGGTTGTAATATCCGTCCAGGATTGCCCGTCTATACTTTTTTGTAAGGTATAGCTCTGCATATCGTTTTCATTTGTAGCCGACCAGGAGAGCTCTACCTGTTTTTCAGTAGCCTTTGCCTGGAAGGATAATAACCTCACGGGCAATAGGAAATAAGTTTCAAAGAACGGCTTAAAGTAGATACAGGTTTGCCTGGTCTGTTTAGCGCCATAGGTAGAAACCGCTCCGTTCCGATACAATAAGGAAGACATGTTGGTAAAGTTCATCTGGAACATGTTTTTGCGCTTGGCCGTATCGATCAGCGGCACGTTCGCAACGGTAGAAATGGCTTTACTCCTTACCCCGTCAAAGCTGACCAGCAGATCCGTATAAGGGTCCGTGGCGATGCTTCCCGGCGTGGCCGCTTCAATAAACTCTTTCAGGTAAGTTCCGTCTCCATCTACGTCTACGCCGGTAACTGCCACGCAGGCAAGAACCGTGTCGGTAGAGGTCCCGGCTTTCTTGAAGGTGATCTTCCAGTCGATATAAGAAGTGTCTCTGGGCGCGGCTCCAACATAAGGCTGAAAGGCGTCGTAATAGCCAATACCTGTACTGTCGTCAATATTGTCGAGCGTGGCTCCGCCAAATAATCCCATGACCTCGATATGGGCGTCAACGCCTGGAATGACATTGGCAAAAAGATAAATGGCTCCTGCCTTTCCATCATTTCCGGCAATGAGGACCGGGCTATGGAATTTTAAGGTGGGCGCATTGTTACATTGGGCCCGTCCGCTGATGGCGGTAAAACAAAACATCAGGCAAGTCAGCGGCGCGACCAGGAGCGCTTTTTTAAAGGGTAGAATTGTTTTCATGACGTATCGGTTTATATATACAGAATAAAACATCCGTGTTCCGGTAGTCATTCATAGGAATATTGATTAGCACATTTCAGAACTTCCACGCCAATTTGAAGCCAATACGGTAACATATTGATCTTAACACATATATAAAAAATGACTGAGCTCGGCTATTCCCAAAAAGGGAGCGCTTTTCCGGTTTTGATCAAAAAAACCTCGGATGCTCTATTCCCGGCTGATCTGTGTCGGTTACACCGGAAGGCTACACAAGGAATGTATAAGGCATTCGCTTTGTGGTTCGGATTCCCACGCAAAACCAATCAATCATTTAACAAGGGTTCTTTTGGGCGCTTTTAGAATACCCGTGTCGGGTTTCACGCAGTTATAAGTCCTGTGGAAAATTATTTCTTATAAAACCTTGTGTAAAAAACTAAAAGAACGAACTTGACGACTAATTAAAAAGGTTATGAAATATTTTTGACTGTTTGGCAGGAGGAAATATTTATTCCTGGCTGAAATATGAATCAGGCCAGGTATTTTTTTATATCAACCAACAAATTCAACCGGTAGTGAAAGTTATCAGAAGATCAGCGATTTCGGGTAGGGCAGCCAGCCCCATACGATACAAAAGTAGAACGCCTGAAAAATGGGCGATGGCTTTATTATTTTGCAGCGCGGTATGCGGTACGGTTACCGTTCAGGCGCAGCAGGCTTCTTCCATAAAAGAGGAATCCCGGGTAATAAAAACCTATCCCTTCCGGGACCCCAATCCATTGGCGTCGATGGCGATCAATAAAAAAGCTGCCGTGTTCTATCCCTATTTTATGATAGACGGGTACTCCGATAAACCGGTAAACCAGCATTGGAAAGTCGTCTCCCTGGATAACGATTTTATCAATGTTACCGTACTCCCGGAAATGGGGGGAAAGGTGATGGGCGCCTTTGAAAAGTCGACCGGCAAAGAGTTTGTATATACCAACCATGTGGTGAAGTTCCGGTCGATAGGCACGAGAGGGCCTTGGACAAGCGGAGGAATAGAGCATAATTTCGGGCTCGACCTCGGCCATGCTCCCTGGGGAGCCGCGCCAGTGGATTATACTCTTTTGAAAAATCCTGACGGCTCCGTTACCTGCGTGGTGGGCGGGTTAGACCTGGCCTCCCGTAGCGAGTGGAGGGTGAAAATAAAATTGCCGAAAGACAAAGCTTATTTTGAGACGGAAGGACTGTGGTTCAATCCCATGCCGATTCACGATGCTTATCTCTCATGGGCCAATGCGGCTTTCAAAGCATCCGATGATCTTAAATTTTATTTTCCGGGAAACCATTATATCGGTCATGATGGCGAAGCTTTTTCCTGGCCGATAGATGAAAAGGGAAGGGATCTTTCTTATTATAGGCATAATAATTTTGGAAGCAGTAAATCGTACCATGTCATGGGCGCTTACCGGAACTGGTTTGGGGGATACTGGGAAAAAGACAATTTCGGATTTGGCCACTGGGCTCCTTTCAGCGATGCGCCGGGAAAAAAATTATGGATATGGTCGTTAGCAAGGGATGGCGCTATCTGGGAAAACCTGCTCACGGATACGGACGGCCAGTATATCGAGGCGCAGTCAGGCGCTTATTTTAATCAGCCTGCCGAGCGGAGCGGTTACCATAGCCCTTTCAGGCAGTTGTCGCACCGGCCCCTCTATGCAGAAACAAAATCGGACTATTGGTTCCCGGTCAAAGAAACCGGGGGCATGGCCGACGCCAATACCTATGGAACCCTCAATGTGTTGCGCAAAGAAAATGAGCTGACCGTTTCCGTTAGCCCTCTTCAGGATATTCGCGACAGC
>JAEUVR010000071.1 GCA_016786785.1 Chitinophagaceae bacterium | reverse complement strand
TCGTGATTTTGTAAAAACGGCGACGCTTGGGGGCGTCTGGCTTGGATTGTCAGGTAATACAACCTCTTTACATAACAATAACCAGGCCCCATCTGGTAAAAGAGTTGGGATTATTGGTCTTGATACTTCCCATGTGGCAGCTTTTACCAACACCTTGAATAGTCCATCAGCGGGACCCGAGTTTGACGGGTATAAGGTGGTTGCCGCCTATCCTACAAAAGGAAGCGCCGACATGTCATTTAGCGTCAACAGGATCGCCGGGTTTACAGAACAGGTAAGGAAAAATGGAGCTGAAATAGTCGGTTCTATTGAAGAACTGTTGGAAAAAGTGGATGTGGTGTTATTGGAATCTGTGGACGGCCGTCCGCATCATGAACAGGCATTACCCGTTCTGAAAGCCGGTAAACGGATGTTTATTGATAAGCCGATATCCTCTTCTCTGTCGGGCGCCATGAAGATTTTTGAAGATGCAGAGAAGTATAAGGTTCCTATATTTTCTTCCTCGGCAACAAGATTTGCTCCGGCTGCTCGTGAAATTATTAGCGGCGCTACGACTGGTAAAATTTTGGGAGCCGATACGTACAGTCCTACAGGTAAGGCCGTAGGACATCCCGATTTATTTTTTTATGGGATACATGGAGTAGAATCATTGTTCACTATTATGGGGGTCGGCTGTAAGAATGTGGTAAACATTAGTACGGATGGATCCGACATTGTTGTCGGCACATGGAATGATGGTAGGATTGGCACATTCAGAGGCGCTCCGGCCGGCGGAAAGGGAGGATTCGGGGGCTCCGCTTTTGGAGTAACAGCTATTAAACCGATTGGAGAGTTTGCAGGATATAAGCCCTTGCTTTTAGCTATCGTTGAATATTTTAATACCGGTATAGCGCCGGTAAAGCCTGAGGAAACCCTTGAGATACTTGCATTTATGGAAGCGGCGGATATAAGCAAAAACAACGGGGGCGCTCCGGTATCCATATCATTCGTAATGAATAGCGCAAAAGAACAGGCGGCAAGGTTACGATAAGGAGGATTTAAGATTTCAGTTAGTACATATTATTTCACAACGCTTAAGAATTACCGAGAGGAATATCAGGAGGGATGAAGTCCTGGATAGAAATCATTCTGCATACTTCAGGTATTACGTTAATCATCTAAATTAAAAATAATGAAAAGACGGGTGTTTTTAAAAGACGCAATTATTTCTACCGCCGGAGCTTTTGCAGCGCCAACCATTATTCCCTCTTCTGTTTTAGGAAAAAATGCGCCGAGCAATAAAATACATGTCGGTCAGATAGGTTTGGGAAGGATTGCCGTTTCGATGGATCTTCCTGGCATAATGAAACGCGATACCGCTCGGGTAATAGCTTGTAGCGATCTTGATGGCAATCGGCTTACGGCAGGGAAAGCTAAGATTGATCAATATTACGCTGAAAAGACGGGTAAAACCGATTATATCAATGCAAAGATGTTTGATGATTATAGAGAATTATTGGCGCGCAAAGACATTGACGCAGTGGTTATCAGTACGCCCGATCACTGGCATATGCAAATTGCCATTGAGGCTGCATTAGCTGGTAAAGATGTTTTCTGCCAGAAGCCTACTTCTTTGACAATTGCTGAAGGGCGGCTGTTTGCTGATATTGCTAAGAAAAAAGGAACTGTTGTTCAAATCTGTACCCAGCACCGTACATTTTCATATAACCGGATTGCTTGTGAATTAGTGCGAAATGGGAGAATAGGTAAGTTACATACGGTTTCCATTAACATTGGCGGAGAATCGCCTGGTCCCGCGGCGGAGAAAATGCCGGTTCCCAAAACCTTTAACTATGACAAATGGCTTGGTTCAACCCCCGAAACATTTTATACAGAAATGGGGGTGCATCCGCAGGAAGGTTACGGCCGCCCCGGTTGGATGAAACGCCATCAATTTGGAGCAGGTGGAATTAGCAATACAGGACAGCATTATATAGATGTTGCTGCATGGGCTATGGATACAGAGTATACGGGTCCTGTTTCTATTGAAGCAGTTGGTAAATACCCAAGAACAGGAATCTTTGATGTTCCTGGCGATTTTTTGGTAAAAGCAGTATACAAAAATGATGTAACGCTTTACATGAGTTCGCTTTATTCGGGATTGATAAAGTATGAGGGAACGGAAGGTTGGATAACTACCAAGCCATTTGAAGCGAGCGATCCTGCGATTCTTAATTCAGTAATAAAAGAAAATGAGATTCGCTTGTTACAAACCGATAGCATGCACGGTAATTGGCTCGACTGTATTCAAACCCGTAAAACGACTCTTGTGCCTGCGGAAGTAGCGCACCGGAGTTGTAGCGTTGCGCTTTTGAGCGATATCTCCATGCAGTTGTCCAGGAAATTATATTGGAACCCGGAAAAAGAGCAATTCAGAAATGATCCGGAGGCAAATGCGCTGCTATCGCGTCCGCAGCGAAAACCTTATGGAACAAATTATATTAGAATATAGCTACGGATCATGAGTTGCATGCGTTAATTGCGCTCCGGGCCCTCCCTCGTTTTCAGCGGTTCAGAAGATATGCCAGAACCTTGGATGCCATTAAACCACGCCATTGCTGTAAATCATTTATTGGACTATAAGCACAGGGTAGCAATGACCAATCGTCAGAGGCATAGCAACGCCTGAGTCAAATGAGCAAACCTACTTGTTTTTCGAATATTTTTTAAAATATAATTGATCTTCTCCTAAACGCCCAGAAACGGAATAATCGGGAATCAATACTAAAGATGCCCTGGAATTTATTTAGCGATATTTTTATTGCCTGTTGCCCAAATAATAGGTGTTCTGTATATTCGTGGCGGGCCTCTAACTGAATTCTTATTCAAAATGTATTTACTCCATGGATAGAAGAGAAGCGCTTAAGAATTTTACTTTCCTGGTGAGCGCAGGGTTTTCCATAACTACTTTAGGGATTGCCGGTTGTCAACCAGGATCTGAGCAGGATAATGAAGCTGCATTTAATGAAGAACATGAAAACATTCTTGCTGAAATTGCGGATACCATTATTCCGGATACCGATACCCCTGGCGCCAAAAAGGCCGGAGTGGGGCCATTCATTGTAATGATGATAAATGACTGTTATCCCGAAAGCGATAAGAAAGTTGTCATCAGCGGGCTAAACGAAATACAGAAAAGGTCGAAATCGAACTATAAAAAGGACTTTATTTTGTTATCATTAGAGGATAGAGAAAGCCTTTTGAAAAAAATGGAAGAAGAGATTAAAAATAAAAAGGAGACTTCGAAGGGTGAATCAAAAGGCGTATCAACGGAGTTTTTTACATTGATAAGAGAACTTACCTTATTTGGCTATTTCACTTCCGAGATAGGCGCTACGCAGGCATTGAACTATGTCGCCATTCCTGGAAGGTATGAGGAGTGTACTATATTGGAAAAAGGCCAGAAAGCCTGGGCGATATAGCAGGAATTAAAAAATGGCTAATTGTTTTGTTGGATAAGTATAAGATAAAAAATAAATTATAAGCCTTCATGGGAACAAAAACAAATACATACGATGCTATTGTAGTTGGCTCTGGTATCAGCGGCGGATGGGCGGCTAAAGAACTATGCGAAAAAGGACTAAAGGTCTTGTTATTAGAACATGGTAGAAATATAGAACATGTAAAGGATTACGATACGGCTATGAAGGCGCCGTGGGAATTTAAGCATCGGGGAAGGCTGACCGTAGAGCAGAAAAGAACGCATCCGATACAGTCGAGGGCCGGTAGTTATAGCGAGTTTAATGAAAAATTCTGGGTAAACGATTTAGAATGCCCTTACACGGAAGTGAAGCGATTTGATTGGTTCAGGGGCTATCATGTAGGAGGGAGATCGCTGATGTGGGGACGGGGATGCCTGCGTTTAAGCGAGATGGATTTTGAAGCCAATGCAAAAGATGGTTTTGGCGTGGACTGGCCCGTTCGTTATAAAGACATAGCGCCATGGTATGATTATGTAGAACGCTTTGCGGGAGTCAATGGTCAGAATGAGGGCTTATCACAATTGCCGGATGGACAGTTTCTTCCGCCTATGCCAATGAATTGTGTTGAAAAGGCAGTAAAGAAAAGAATAGAAGAGCATTATAATCGCGCCCGCATGATGACCATTTACAGAATGGCAAACCTTACTGTTCCTCATTTAGGCCGCGGTAGTTGTCAGTACCGCAATCTTTGCAGCAGAGGGTGCCCGTTTGGGGCTTATTTCAGCTCCCAGTCTTCTACGCTTCCGGCGGCTGTGGCAACAGGTAATCTTACGCTTCGTCCGTTTTCCATAGTTAATGCCGTAATTTATGACAAGGAAAAAAGGCGAGCTGCCGGGGTCAGGGTCATTGATGCAGAAACCAATGAAACGATAGAATTTTATGCTAAAATAATTTTTCTAAATGCTTCAACGCTTGGCACCACCTTTATCCTGCTTAATTCTGTTTCAGAGGTTTTTCCTAGCGGTCTGGGTAATGGCAGCGGGCAGTTAGGGCGCAACCTCATGGACCACCATTTCCAGATAGGAGCCTCGGGCAGGGCTGAAGGTTTTGATGATAAATATTACTATGGCAGGCGTCCTGCAGGAATTTATATTCCCCGTTTTAGAAATTTGGATAATAAAAATGAAAACAGGGGTTACATTCGCGGCTTTCATTACGGAGGAGGCGCCAGCCGTACAGGATGGCAACATGCTATTGCCGAGATGAGTTATGGATCCGGATTAAAAGACGAGGCTACTCAACCCGGCCCATGGGTTATGGGTCTGGGGTCATTTGGCGAGATGTTGCCCTACTATGAAAACAAGGTAACGCTTGACCATTCAAAAAAGGATAAATGGGGGCAGCCGCTATTGGCTATTGATTGTGAATTTAAAGAGAACGAGAAAAAGATGCGGGTTGACATGATGAATGATGCGGCTGAAATACTTGAGGTTGCCGGCATGAAAGACATAAAGACGTTTGATAATGGCGCCGTTCCCGGCATGGCCATACATGAAATGGGTACGGCGCGGATGGGCCGCGACCCCCAAACCTCGGTAGTAAACAAATGGAACCAGATGCACGAAGTAAAAAATGTGTTTATAACCGACGGCGCTTTCATGACTTCATCGGCATGTCAGAATCCTTCCCTTACTTATATGGCATTTACCGCCCGCGCCTGTGACTATGCGGTGAAAGAGTTAAAGAAGATGAATTTATAGGTTTTACCTATATTAAAATTGAGTACATTGCGTAATGAAGACCAAGGATTTAATTGTATTGTTTTTAGTGGGAATATTAATTTCCCGATGCCAGACTGGACCCGAAAATGCCGATTTTTCTTTTGACCAGTATAAAATTGAAGAAGGTTTTGAAATGCAGCTTATAGCTGCAGAACCTTTGATTCAGGCGCCCGTTGCGATGGATTTTGATAATAAGGGTAGAATATGGGTAGTTGAAATGCGCGGTTATATGCCAAATATTGCAGGAACGGGCGAGGATAATCCGAACGGCAGGATTAGTATTTTGGAAGATTTGGATAAAAAGGGAAGAGCGCGGCAGGCTAAAATATTTTTAGATAGTTTGGTGCTTCCCAGGGCCTTGGCGCTTGTTTATGGGGGCTTGTTATATTCTGCCCCGCCCAATCTTTGGTTTGTTGAGATAGATAATGATAAACCGGGTAAAAAGACCCTTGTTGATTCAACATATTCGGACGCTTATTCCGACCCGGAAAATCAGGCAAACGGCTTAATGATGGGGATCGACAACTGGATATATAGCGCCCATTCTTCATCCAGGTATCAGCTGAAAGATGGAAAGTGGATAAAGGAGCCTACCTCATTTCGTGGACAATTTGGCATTACAAAAGATAATTTCGGACGGCTTTACTATAATTATAATCCAACGCAGCTTGTAGGAGATTATGCGCTACCTGGCGCCTTAATTAATAATCCTTACTTCAAACCTAAATCGGCCATTCACCAGAAGCTGACTGCTAACCAGAAGGTTTATCCCTTGCATCCCACCACGGTAAATCGCGGCTATATGGAAGGGGTGCTTAATCAGGATAGTCTCCTAAAAGAGTTTACCGCGGCATGCGGCCCATTGATCTATAGGGGCGATCAGTTCCCCGCTGACTACGCCCAAAACGCCTTTACTTGCGAACCTCAGGGAAATCTGATAAAACGAAATATACTTAGTTTTGAAAGCCTTAAAACTACGGCCACCCAGGCCTGGGACGACAGGGAATTTGTTGCATCAACAGATGAAGGCTTCCGCCCTGTCAATTTAGTAAACGGTCCGGATGGCGCCATGTATGTAGTAGACATGCACCGCGGCGTTATGCAACATATAATATCTGCCACGCCTTATTACAAAAAAAGTATTGTCGACAAAAAACTGGATACCCTATTAGACGCAGGGCGGATATTAAGGATAAAATATAAAGATAAGGGTCTTGGTAAAATCCCTGATCTTACCAACGCGTCCGCCGCCGATTTGGTCGACTTGTTAAAAAGTAATAATGGTTGGATAAGAGACAGAGCCCAACAAATGATCATCTATAAACAAGCGCATCAGGCGGAGCCTAAATTAAAAAGATTGATCGAAGAAGGTGAAAATACAGTTGCCGCCATACATGCGCTACATACCATGGAGGGGATAAACGCATTATCTTTTGAGTTTCTTGAAAAAGTTGCAGCTTCCGGAAAACCCGAATTGACGGCCCATGCGCTTCTTCTATTGAAAAGGTATCAAGCTGTTGATCATATTAAGCCAATGGAAAAGCTGGCTATGGATCTAATGAATAGGAATGATACCATGGTGAATCTTTACCTGGCAATGTCATTAGGCTCATGGGCATCTGCTTCCCATGAAACATTTTTACCCATACTTGCAAAACTATCTGATATCTATCCTGGTAATGCCGTTTTTCAGGAGGCGGTAATGAGCAGTTTAAAGGGACAGGAGGAAAATTTTAAATCTTATGTTACCAAAACAAGCGAAATAAGGGATAGCTTGTTGGCTCAGACGATCAGGAACAAAAAAGACAACATAATAAATCCAATATTTATTCAAAAAACACTACCAGTTGACGTACTGAATAAAGGGTTGAATATTTTTCGGAGCGTATGTTCTTCGTGCCATGGCGCTGAGGGCGAAGGGATCGCGTACGCAGGGCCGCCATTGAATGGCTCTGAATATCTTTCAGGATCAGGGGCCAGGCTGGCAATGATTATTCTAAACGGGTTGAAAGGTCCTATTCATGTAAAAGGACAGCGCTATGAGTTTGATGGTATGATGCCGGACTTTAGAAATAATTTTACGGATGATGATATCGAAGGTATTATTGTTTATTTGCATAATTCGTTCGTGTCCGGCGATCCTAAAAGGCGTAACCTGCGCCCCAAAGCCATTACGGCGGAAGAAATACGTAAATTAAGGAACAAGCCTTCAGGTATTCTTACAGAGAAAGACTTATTGGCGATGCCTGAGTGAGGAAATTGGCGTTAAAATAGCCCGGCGTTCAGTTGCGATGATTTTTCCCTTTTAAGAATAGAACCAATAATAATTTTATCAAAGCCAATGTTAGTGGAACAAAATTGGTTTTGGGATGCGATAAAAATTTGGAATAAAATTTAATACTTTTATATTGCAGGTAAAGACAACAAAATATCGAAGCTGAAAAAAGCCCTTTCCGAAGCGCTCGAAGGCTTAAAAACATTAATGCCTTGTAATTGCTATGAGTTATTATCATTTATATGATGATGAGAGCCTTCTGAGTTTGCTTAAACAAGACGATGAGTTGGCTTATACGGCATTATATAATAGATATTGGGAGCAAATGGTAACTTTTGCCTATATAAAGTTACAATCCGGCGCTGATGCAAAGGAAGTGGTGCAGGATGTATTTCTGGATATGTGGAACCGCCGGTCCAATTTTCAAATACCTGGGAACTTTCATGCGTATATTGCAGGATCTGTCAAATACAAGATATTTACGTTATTAGCCAAAAGAAAAAAGGAGCTTTCCAATTATCGGAAATTGCAAACGAAGCTGACAAGCACATCCACAGAAGAATGGCTTAGCTATGACCAGCTCCGGGAAGACCTGGAAAAGGCAGTCTTGCAACTTCCGGAAAAATGCAGGCTGGTATTTAAGCTGAGCAGGGAAAGCGGGCTCTCCACTCCTGAAATTGCCCATCGCCTGCAGATATCTCCGAAAACCGTTGAAAATCACCTGACCAAGGCCTTGTTCCGCTTGCGGAAAGCGCTAAGGCTGCTTTTCGATTTTCTTTTTTAAAAAAATATTTTTATCCCGGGTAGGGGAAGAACGGCAGTTCCAAAGACTATAAAGAAAGTTGTTTTGCCATTATGGAACATGCTGTGCCAGACCAAATATTGATTTGGGCAGATGCCTATCTCAAAGGCGCTATCTCCGACGAAGATAAAGCGAAACTCGAGCAATGGTACAAATCGTTGCCCGATCGTGATGTTGAATGGGATGATGATCTTGTCGGCTCCCCCGAAGCGCTAAGATCTGCCATATTAAGCGCCATCCAATCGAAGATCAGAAAAAATGCAGGCAATCCTTCTATAAAGAAGAAAACTTCCTGGTATAAATATGCAGCGGCCGTTATTTTACTGATATGTGGCGCCGCTGTTATATTTTATCAACAGAAAGACAGACCCGAGGAGAAGACCGATGATCGCCAAATTGTGCAGCGTGATGTTCCTCCGGGCGCTGTAAAAGCAATGCTTATCCTGGCTAACGGACAGAAAATAATACTTGACAACGCTCAGGTAGGGAAGCTGGCTACGCAGGAAGGGGCTATGGTCTTTAACCGGGATGGGACTATTGTATATGATGGCATTGCAACCGGTTCTCAGCCGGTATACAATACGCTTACCACCGGAAGGGCGGAACAATCTCCTCCGCTCACTTTGGCAGACGGCACAAAGGTTTGGCTTAATGCCTCTTCATCTATACGTTTCCCGGTAGCATTCCAGGGAAGCTCCCGCGAGGTAGACATTACAGGAGAAGCTTATTTTGAGGTTTCTAAAGATAATGAGCGTCCTTTCATAGTGAAAACGGGCGCTTCGGCTATAAAAGTGCTGGGCACTCACTTCAATGTCATGGCTTACGACAATGAGCCTTATACAGCTGCAACGCTGCTGGAAGGAGCTATAAGCATAAGCAGTAACGGAAAAACAATGAAACTGTCTCCCGGACAACAGGCGCGGGTTGATAATACTGATACCCGTATAACCCTGATAAAAGAAGCAGATGCGGATAACGCTATAGCATGGCTGCACGGGCAGTTTCCAATGTCAAAAACGGATATTACAGCGCTCATGCGGCAAATATCAAGGTGGTACGACGTAGATATTGTTTATAAAGGCGCTCCTCCGGTAGTTAGCTTCAGCGGCGCTTTAAGCAGGCAGGTGAATCTCCATTATCTGTTGTCAGCCCTTGAATCAAATGATGTACACTGCATTCTTGAGGGAAAAACGGTAACGGTTTTAGGTAAGTAAATTTCTTCATCAAAAAAAATGGCGCATGAAAGAAAAATAAAATGTTTCTATTGTAGAAAGCTGTAAACAAAAAACCGGAAGCGCTTGAACCGCTCCCGGTAGTATTGTTGGGAAACCATCCAGCGTCCCGGTTCAGGACTCGGCGATTATTAATTTAAAACCCAAACTAATCGAATGTATGAAAATTTTTGCTTTGCGCAGGGATCCGGTCGGTTACCGGTCTTTGCTTAAAAAAAAATGGATCATTATGAGGTTGGCCGCTTTTCTTTTGCTTGTCGCAACTTTTCAGGCAAATGCCAATGCTACTGCTCAAAAAATTACTATTGTTGCATCAGACGTTCCGCTGGAGAAAGTCTTAATGAATATAAAAAAGCAATCAGGATATGCTTTTTTTTGGAAAGATCAGCTCCTCAGCTCCGCTCCGCGCGTCAGCGTGCAGTTAAAAAATGTCAGCCTTACCGAAGCCCTTGACGCCTGCTTCAGGAACCTGCCCCTTTCCTATAAAATTGAAAACAACTTTGTTTATATTTTTCAAAGGGATGCGTTTAAGACAACTGCGCCCGAAAGCATATCTCCCTTAATTGCCGTTCATGGAATTGTTACCAACTCATACGGGCAACCGCTTTCCCGCGTGTCTGTAACGGTGAAGGGCTCCGATAAGGGCGTTATTACCGATGCTTTGGGCGCATACTCCATTTCGGTTGAAAAGGGAGATGTGCTGCAGTTCAGTTTTGTCGGCTATAAAACCATAGAAATTGTTGTAGGCGACAAGCAGGAAGTTAATGTGTCCCTGAGCATTGATGCGGAGGGGTTGAGCGATGTGGTAGTGGTGGGATTTGGGACGCAAAAGAAGAGCGACTTAACCGGCGCAATATCAACGCCTGATTTGTCCTGGTCAAAGAAGACGGCAAATACCGATATTGTTCAATCGCTGAAGGGCGCCGTTCCAGGTTTAAATATCGGCGTCCCAACCACTCAGGGTCAGGATATTGGCATGTCCGTGAGAGGATTAAATAGTTTATCGGGCTCCAGTCAGCCATTAATTGTTGTCGATGATAATATTTATAGAGGAAGGGTTGTGGATATAAACCCGGCTGATATTGAATCTGTAACAATCTTAAAAGACGCTAGCGCTGCTGCAATTTATGGCTCTCAGGCTGCGAATGGAGTAGTGATATTTACTACGAAAAGCGGAGGGAAGTCTGATGGGAAACTTCGGGTTCATTATTCAGGAAGTATTGCCGTTCAGACTCCTACGGAACTTTATACTCCTGCAAACAGAGAACAATTTTTTGAAAAAAACAGAGCTGTATGGTGGAGACAAGCCTTTCTGCCTCCGAATTATGTTGAACCCAATCCTGATTTTAATGATTTAAGCGCGCTCATGACCATTCACCAAAATGAAGGTTATGCAGATGGGACAAACACCGATTGGAAATCTTTGGCAGTGAGGACCGGAACTATAAATAATCAGTTTATAAGCATCGAGCGCAATTTAAAAGATCATAAATATTACTTGTCTTTAGGGTACACAGACTCAAAAGGATATGTTACGGATGATAATAACAAAAGATATACCATTAGGGCAAATATTGAAAATGAATTAGTGAAGGGGCTTAGATTTGGCGTTTTGGCCAATTCTGCCGTATCGGACTATAAGGGTAGCGGAGCAAACCTGGGGTCTATCATGCAGATGTCTCCTTTGGCAAAAGGGCTAAATGACGATGGATCATTGTTTATTTATCCGGACGGTTTCTTAACGCCGCTGATCTATCAGCTAAATCCGAGATTAAATAACTATTTGGATTTAAATGGAGATTTCTACTTAAAGCTTGATGAAACCTTTATAAAAGGACTTCAGGTAAAGTTAGATTACAATCCTTTTTACAGGACGCATCGGGATTTCATGTTTAATCCTTATGATCTGTCCGAACAAGGCTCAGCGTCTAAGTTAAACGCCACCAGTTTTGATCAAAATTTTAACGGCAGGATTAATTACAAACAAAATATTGGCGTTCATAGCATTGATGGCACCTTAGCGATAGGCGCAGAAAAGAGAACATTTGAAAGTACCCTTGCGTCTTCGGGGAGTTTTAGTAGGATGGGAGTCGACTGGAATAGGCTTCAGGATGGAAGCGTTGACAGGCAAGCGACAACTACTCAGGCCTGGAAAGAAACAAGCATTTATCAAATGCTGAGGCTTCAATATGGGCTCAAAAATATCTATTTACTAACAGGGACGCTAAGGCGGGACGGGTTTTCTGGTTTTGGAAGCAGTAATAAAATAGGATACTTTCCTTCCGTGGCCTTTGCATGGAGATTTACTAAGGATAATTTAGTAAGCTCTCTTTTCAATTGGATGGACGACGGTAAGTTAAGGATATCATATGGCTCAAATGGAAACCGAACAGTAGGTAGATATGAAACCTTAGCCAAGATGGTCCTTGGATATGATTACGTGTTTGGGGGGGATCCTGCTATGGGCATGTCTACAGCGACAATGGGTAATGATGATTTGAAATGGGAGACCACGAGGAGTTTAAATTTTGGAATTGATTTCAACGTTCTCAATTTTAGATTAGGCGGTTCTATCGATTATTACATTTCAAATACGGTTGACATGCTTTTTGATGTGTCGCTGCCTTTAATTGGCGGTATTGGCAGCAGTCTTACCAACCTGGGTAAAATGAAGAATCACGGTTTAGAGATTCAACTTAATTCTACTAACATCAGGAGAAACAAGTTTGATTGGAAAACGGATGTCATATTTTCACTGAATCGCAATAGGATCGTGAGCCTGCTTGGCATTGACGCAAACAATGACGGCGTTGAAGATAATATTATTACCGAAAATCTGTTTATTGGACAACCTGTAAACACGGTTTATGGATATAATGTCTTGGGTTTATATCAATTGGGAGACGATCATATTCCCAACAACTCAGGGCCGGGATTATACAGGTATGAAGATGTTAATGGCGACGGCATTATCAGCCCGTCTGATCGTAAGATTTTGGGATATGGAGACCCCTCTTTTACAATGGGTATTAGAAACACGTTTAATTACGGACCCTGGAATCTCATGTTCTTTGTTAACACAATGCAGGGAGGAAAGAGCCGCTTTTGGGCGCCTATTACGGGACCAACAGGAGCTAATATAGATGATAACGTGCGAAAACAGAATTATGGGGTTGAACATTTTCAGTTCTTTTGGACGCCCAGCAATCCAAATTCTCCGTTCAAAGAACTTTTCAAAGCTGATCCCATACAGAATAACAGGTATTTTCAAAGAAACTTCGTGAGATTACAAGACGTTTCGCTTTCTTATAATTTACCTGCTGATAAGATCGGTTTTTTTAAGACAAGCGGATTCTCCGGAATCTCCATATATGTTAGCGGTAAAAATCTGATTACCTGGACTAAATGGTATGGCCAGGACCCCGAGGTTGGTTCTGGATTTTTAGTAGGTCACCCTGTTTTAAGAAATTATAACGTTGGATTAAACATTTCATTTTAAAATTATTGCTATGGATATTAAAAGAAACCTTGCATTTTCTTTAATGGCCATTCTTTTCTTTTTTTCAGTTTCTTGTAGCGAACGCGAATTTTTGAAGGAGATGCCATTAGACGTCTATACGCTGCCGAATTCATTTAAGTCGCCCGATGATATAGAGATGGTGATCACTGATTTGTACAAAGGCACATTGATAGTATATGATGGGTCGGAGAAAAATAATTATATGTTCATCGGCACTGATGCCTGCATGGCGCCGAGGAACCGTAGCGACCAGTTCAAATCTGGCGGAGCTGGCTCATCCCGGATCACTCCTATTACGCAGTATGTCGATTTGATGTGGAATACGATGTATGAAATAATCAAGAATGCAAACCTGATTTTACATGTAATAGATAATATCAATTATTCCTCAGGGGAAGAGAAGGCTAAACATGTAGCTGAAGCTAAATTCTTTAGAGGATTTGCCTATAGGAATTTGGCTAATTTGTATGGGAATGTTCCTATTGTTCTTGATTTTATTGAGAAGCCAAAAAGAGATTATACGAACGCTGAAAGATCTGAAGTTTATGCTCAAGCTGCAGAGGATTTGAAATTTGCGACTGAGAATTTACCGGCGATTAATGAGGTGAAGGCGGCAGGAAGGGTAAGTAAAGCCAGCGCCTATCATTTTTTAACTGAAGTGTATATTTCGTTAAAGCGTTGGCAGGACGCCATAGATGCTTCGGATTGGGTTATTAATAAAAGCGGGAATTTCCATTTGATGACCGAACGTTTTGGTAGAAGAACCAGCGTTCCCAATACTAATGTTTTTTGGGACCTTTTTCAGAGAGGGAATATTGACTATCAAGCTGGCAATAAAGAGACAATTTGGGCTTTACAAATCAACTATGGAGTTCCTGGCGGCGGTTCATTTATTCCATTTAGCGCGCCGGGTAATTTACAGCATGAGCGGGCTTTGGGCCCATGGTATTGGTTTGCTAAAAGTCCGGATGGAAGCAGCGCCTTCATTGGCCCTACAACTCAAAATGGAGGGAGGTCAGGAGGGTTCGTAGCGCCTACCAATCATGTTAAATATGATATCTGGGAAGGAGATTGGGATAATGATATAAGGAATGCTTCCTGTAACTTAAAAAGAATCTATATCGCGGATAATCCTAGTTCTCCATATTATGGAGATACTGTCAACAACTTTCCCAAAGGACCCGATACTGATACGCTCCTTCATATTGCTCCTTACTGGATGAAGCTTACTACGCCTAATGATCATCCTATCGAGATGATCAATAATCCTGCAACTGGCGTGGTATGGGCTACAGCGGGAAATACCGCTCATAACTGGCCTATGATCCGGCTTGCCGAAACGTATCTGTTAATGGCTGAAGCTTATTTAGGAGATGGGAATACGCATAAAGCCGCGGAAGCTATTAATGTTGTGCGTAATAGAGCAGGAGCGACGCCAGTCGATGAATCTAAAATCGATATTGACTATATCTTAGATGAAAGGCTAAGAGAATTGATGTTTGAAGAGCAAAGACGCATGACCCTTATGAGATTGGGTAAATGGCATGAGAGAACTACTAAATATAACCCATGGTCTTCGCCTGATAAAGTTGAAACATTCTGGGAACTGCTCCCCATTCCGCAAAGAGAGTTTGATTCAAACACCGAGGGCGAACTTAAACAAAATCCCGGGTACGTTAATTAGGTAAAATAGACGGTATGAATTGCTAAAATTACCCAGCGTCAGGTATTATTTTTAAATACTCTTCCTTGGGTGAAAGGAATGCGTTACACGTTGTCAAATATTCCTCCATTGCATCAAGGCTCTTATTATGGACATGGCCGCTAAATTCCCATGCGCGAAGCAGCATTCTGATATATGCGCCGGCATCTCGCTGTTTGGTCAGTTTCTTTAGCGCTACCATATAGTCCTCCCGGAAAACAGTGGGGATGATGATCTTTGACAACCCTTTAGCGCTTAATTCTGCATTCATCATCACGCGTGCAATTCTTCCGTTCCCATCCAGGAAAGGATGTACTTCGCTTATCATGAACATCATATACGCCGCCCTTGCAAAAGGATGCTGCAGAAGGCTGTAAGCTTTCAGAATCAAGGGGTGTACCTAAAGCCTTTGCCACGGCGAAGGCGTGGTATTTCTATTTCTTCGCGGTTAATGCAAAAATGTCGCAATAAACACAATCGCGTCAAATTAAGGGAAGATAACAGCAGAATATTGTTGAATCACGACAAATTTAACGGACAAGCCTGGCTCGCTTCCAAAAATAAAAAACCCCACAATTTTATTGCAGGGTTTTGTGCCCAGAACTGGATTCGAACCAGCACACCGTTGCCGGCGCTGCGACCTGAACACAGTGCGTCTACCAATTTCGCCATCTGGGCATCCTGATTCAGGGTTGCAAATATAGTAAGAAATTGAAACGCTTCAAATTTATTCGGTTTTAAGTAGCGACTCATTTTAAATTTTTATCCGCTGCCCCATAAAGCGTTAAAGCTGAAGCTGAGCTCTCCCCCCTAGCAGAAATCCGGGTCATCCGCCGAAGGCGGGTAACCCGGCAAGCGAAGAGATAGAAACGGCGTCAGGTCGAACACGGGCAATCCGGCTCGATCCCGTTTTCACGGATATTGTCCATTGACTGTTCAACAGCGCCTAAACGCTCAGGGATCTTTTAAATAATTGGGAGTCATATATAAGAGGGATTTGTTATTTTAAGCCTCTTATTTCTAAAAGATGCCAACTTTATCCTGACAACTTGAATTGAACAATCATGTCTACTTATCATTTTGAATTGTGCGCGTTTAATATACAATCCTGCCTGCTCGCCGATAAATTAGGCGTTTACCGGGTGGAGTTGTGCGATAATCCTTCTGAAGGCGGAACAACGCCTGGTTACGGTACGATCCGCCAGGTCAGGGAAAGGACGGGCATGAAACTCTACCCGATCCTTCGTCCGCGGGCGGGCGACTATTTTTATGATGACGACGAGATAGCGATCCTTGAAAAGGATATTCAAATTTGTAAGGAACTCGGTTGCGATGGCATTTCGATCGGCGTACAGCAAATCGATGGAGAGATCGATAAGGAGCGGATGAAGCGGTTTGTGGAGCTGGCCCATCCCATGGGCGTTACCTGTAACCGGGCGTTTGACGCTACCCCCGACCCGATGAAAGCCTTGGAAGATTTGATCGATTGCGGTTGCGAGCGGATACTTACTTCGGGCCAGGAAGCCGGCGCGCCGCAGGGCGTCGCGCTGTTGAAAGCGCTGGTGAAGCAGGCGGGCAATCGCATTATCGTGATGCCAGGAGCCGGCATTACTGCCGAGAATATTGGATTTATTCAGGAAGCTACAGCCGCGACTGAATTTCATGGATCGCTACGTAAACCGGTTAAGCGCTTCATGGCTTCTGCTAATCCCAAAGTGCTGGACTCCGGCCAGGTTTATTTGCCGGACGAAAAATCGCTAGCGGCGATCCTGGACTATCTGCGCAGCCCCGCTTTTCCAGCCCGTTAGCAGCACGCCGGCAATGACCAGGACTGTGCCGGTTATCTGGCCGCTATGAATGGGTTCTCCCAATAGCCAGTGGGCTTGCAGGATCGTGCTCACCGGTCCGATGCTGGATATGATGGCTACATTATTAGACCCGATCCTCGACATCCCTGCCGCAATCAGGAAAGTAGGTAGAACTGTGGCGGCTATCGCCAATAGCAGCCCGTATTGCCAGATACCCGCTGTGGCCATCAGTTCTGTATAGTTCCTGCTCACGCCGAAATGAATGAATATTCCCGCCGTAGCGGCAAGCATACTGTAGGCCGTAAACCGGGACGGTCCGATATAGGGAATTATCCGCCCGCTTCCTGCAATGTATATGGCATAGGTGATCGAGCATAAAAAGATCAGCATGCTTCCCCATACGAAGTTCGGATAAGCGGCATCGAATTGCATTTCGCCGTAATAAGCCAGCCCTATTCCAAGGTAGGTGAGCAGTAAGGCGATCAACTGGATACGGGTAATCCGCTGACGAAAGAAAAAAGCGTTGATCAACACGACGATACTGGGATATAAAAACAGGATCAGCCTTTCAAGGCCTGCGGAAATATATTGCAGTCCCACGAAATCAAAATAGCTGCTTAGATAATACCCGAATAGCCCAAGCAATACGATCTGGAGATATTGCCTTAATCCGAGCTTTGCATTTGCATTTTTATTGGCCGACCAGAATGCCGCCGCCAGGAAGAAGGGCAGCGAAAAAGCCATGCGAATGGTTAGCAAGGTCAATGCGTCGACCCCGCTGTCTGCAAAGGCCAGCTTTACGATGATGGCTTTTGTTGAAAACAACAGCGAGCCGATCAGGCAAATGATAAACCCGGCAAAAGAAATATTGTTTCTACTCAAAATGATTGCCGCCGCTGGAATTAAACGGCTACGTTGAAATCCCTCAATGCATTGTTCAAGCTGGTTTTAAGGTCGGTGCTGGGCTTTCTTTTGCCGATGATCAGGGCGCAGCTTACCGAATATTCGCCCGCGGGGAATTGTTTTTTATAAGAGCCCGGGATGACAACGCTGCCGGCAGGCACGCGACCCTTATATTCCACTGGTTCAGCGCCGCTGACATCAATGATCCTGGTGCTTTGCGTTAAAACGACATTGGCGCCCAGCACCGCCTCTTTTTCTACCCTTACGCCTTCTACCACAATACAGCGGCTGCCGATAAAACAACCGTCTTCCACGATCACAGGGCTTGCCTGCAGGGGCTCCAATACGCCGCCGATGCCTACGCCGCCGCTTAAATGTACGTTCTTTCCGATTTGGGCGCAGCTGCCTACGGTTGCCCAGGTGTCTACCATCGTGCCTTCGTCCACATAAGCGCCAATATTTACATAGGAGGGCATCAACACCACGTTCCGGCCTACAAATGCGCCATATCGCGCCACGGCGCTGGGAACGGCCCGAACGCCCAACTCCTTATAATTCGATTTTAATAACATCTTATCGTGAAATTCAAAGGGATCGACCTTCCAGGTTTGCGTGGGTTGAACGCTAAAATACAACAGGATGGCTTGCTTCACCCATTCATTGACGGCCCATCCGTCGCCTTGCGGAGAGGCTACGCGCAGCCTTCCCTTGTCCATTTCTTCAATAACGGCTCTTACTGTTTCGGCATACTTTGTTTCTTTTAATAACTCCCGGTTCTGCCAGGCGGCCAATATCATTTCTTGCGTTTCCATCAATGTATTTTTTAATAAAAAATAACGACAAAAAGCAAAAATAAGCAAAACGGCGAAGTCCGCTAAAACACAGTAGTTTATAACACGTGGGTCTAAAATTGGAAGTCTCTGTACTTTGGTTTTTGGGCTTAAAAAGACAGGGTTAGGTTACTAAATCGTTACTGGTTACAGTCTGACCACCCTTAATATAACTGATTATATTTCAGTCTTTTGCACTCCTTTTCACACCCCCTTGTAACTCATTGATTTTTAATTTTAAACATTAAACAATTGAGTTATGGAACAGTCGAAAAGGTCAACGTTTAAACTGCTTTTTTACCTAAAGAAAAACGAGCCGAAGAAGAACGGAGCGGTTGCAATCATGGGACGAATTACCGTTGATGGCAAACCCGCATCATTCAGTACCAAGTTGGAAATCCACCCCGATAGTTGGGATTTGAAGTACGGACGTGTTTTGGGCAAGAGCAATCTTGCTGTAACGCTTAACGGCAAGCTGAATAAAATACGGACACGTATTGATAAGATTTACGAGGACATGATGAAAGACGAGGGCTTTGCCACTGCCGATAAGGTAAAGCTAACGTTTCTCGGTGTCGGAGTAATGGATGATGCTATCCTAAAGGTCTTCAAACAAGAAAATAAGGAATTTGAAAGGATGGTAGCAAAAGGCGAAAGGTCAGCAAGCACCTACGCCAAGTACAAGAAAGTTTACGAACACCTTGCGGAGTTCATTAAACTACGCTACCATCGGGAGGATATGGCTTTCCGTGAATTGAAGTCGGACTTCATTCGTGAGTTTGACTTCTTTTTGAGGATTGATAAGGAATGCACCCATAATACTGTTTGGGTTTATACCATGCCAGTTATCGCATTGGCTAAACTGGCTGTCAAATGCAAGCTGATACGGGATAATCCTTTTGAGGATTACGAAATCAGCATGGAGGAAACCGACCGCTCTTATCTTTTGAAAGAGGATGTGGAAAGGCTCATGCTTTTAAAGCCGTCCAAAAGCAGGTATGAACTCGTAAAAGACCTCTTTATTTTCAGTTGCTTTACAGGGCTTTCCTACATTGATATTAAAAAGCTAAAATGGAGCAACATTCAATCCTTTTTTGACGGGCATCAATGGATTATCAGCCGGAGGAAAAAATCAGATGTTGCTTCCAACGTCCGGCTTATGGAAATCCCCAAACGTATCATTGAAAAGTATAGGGGTGTTACCCGCAACGATTTTATATTTCCGGTTCCATCCAATTCAACCTGTAATGTCCACGTAAGAAAACTTACGGAGGAAGCAGGTATTATTACCGAACAGAAAATATCGTTCCACACAGCCCGCCATACATTCGCTACGATGTTCTTAACCGAGGGTGTGCCTCTTGAAAGCCTTAGCAAGATGATGGGACACAAGCATATTACCACTACGCAGATTTACGCTAAAATCACCAGCCAAAAAATCAGCAAGGATATGGATTTGGTTTCTCCAAAATTTGCAGCAATGGAAAACGCATTTGTTGCCATGCAAGCGGAAGCTGCTACGCAGGAGGAAACTGTTACCAATGTCAAAGTTATTGTTGATGAACAGAAATTAGAATACGCCGTGTAACGTTTGCCGCTATATCATTAACCAAGAGCAGGATTATTAAATCCTGCTTTTTTTATGCCCGTTATTTTGGGCTTATCTCCGCTATTACTTTCCTAAATCCTGTGGCTTTAAAAGCCACACACATCTAAAAATGGTGTTTAGAAATCCAGTGTGTTGGAAGTAAAATTTCTATCCCATTTAGAACCTTTTACCAATGCAATCTTCATTGCCTTCCACGCATTTTTTTTATTCAAGGAGCCTGTATGTCTTTTAGTCCCGTTGTCAAGAGCAAAGGTTGGACGTGTTCTTAACGGAGGCAAAAGGTCATGCAAGTTTGGCAAAAAATCTCCACCCGTTGGGTAGTATTTGTTTCCCAAAACCTTGTGCCTCCTAAACACTAACCTCAACTGCTCATGAAACGAAACATAGCATACTCCGGCTCCTTAGACGAATAAAAAAAATGTCAGGTATGAAGATTAACAGCATTGGAAAAGGTAACGAAACGAAACAGCACCTCCCCACCATACCGAATAAATCTCAAAAAAATTCAATTCAAACAATCACTAAAAAAGTAAAAAATCATGGCACACAATCTTAATTTCAACAGCAGAACCGGACGTTATTCATTCTTTAGCGTAAAGGAAAAAGCATGGCACAACTTAGGGCAAATCATCGAGGAATACCCAACAAGTGCGGAAGCCATCAAACATGCAGGGCTTGACTATGAAGTCGTAAAAAGTCCGTTGTTTACCACAGGCTCAAACATCATCGAAACCGCACAGGGCATCGAGATAGCGGACAGCCAGTTAGACGTACCTAACTACTTCGCCAACATCAGAACCGATAACAATGCAGTATTGGGCGTGGTGGGCAAAGACTACCATATTGTACAGAACCGGGAAGCCTTTAATTTCTTTGATGCAATCGTAGGCGGTGGTGATGGTATCTTATACGAGACAGCAGGAGCATTAGGACAGGGTGAGCGTATTTTCATTACTGCAAAACTGCCTGACTATATCCGTGTAGGCAACGGGGATGATGTAACCGAAAAATACATTTTCCTGACTACTTCGCATGACGGTAGCGGAAGTATTACCGCAGCGTTTACACCCATTCGCATAGTTTGTCAAAACACCTTAAACGCATCACTCCGCAGCATGAGCAATGTTGTACGCATTAAGCACACAGCAGGCGCAAAACAACGCCTTGACAATGCTCACAAGGTTATGGGATTAGCGAACACCCTTAGCAATCAGTTAGAGGATATTTTCAACCAATGGGCAAAAGTTCAGGTATCGGACAGGGAAGTTAGGAAGCTGATACAGCTTGCGCTTTGCCCGAATAAGGAAACGCTTGACCTCATTAAAAAGGGTGCGGAAGATGAAGTTTCCACCGTATTTAAAAATACCGTAGATGATGCCTTTGCATACGCTATGACCAGCGACACGCAGCAGATGAACACCACTAAAGGCACATTGTTCGGAGCGTACAATGCTGTTACAGGCTACTTTCAGAATGTAAGGAACTACAAAGACGATGAAGCCAAATTACAGAGCATCGTAATGGGCGGTACTGCGCAGCTAAAGACCCAAAAAGCCTTTGACCTGTGTACCTCATTCGAGAAAATCGGAGCAGACGTATTTCAACTTAATTAATTAACCAAAGGCGACTGCCTGCAATGGTGGTCGCCTTTAAAAAAATCAATACAATGAGAGCATTAGATAAAATGAACAACGTAGAACGGGCGTATTTGCTTGCAAAGCTATTCCCCGACACCCTTAAAGAATTGACCGCTTTTGTACAAGAGGAAACGGAGCGTTTCAGAGCGCAGGAGGAATATATGCGCAGCATTTGGGCAGACAAGACCCTATTAACCGCAGATTTTTGGTTCGGCTTGGTAGGCAATACCGAACAGATATTAAAGCGGTACAACGTCATGCTACACCGCAGTTTGCGGGTATTCTCCGACCAGCTTTTTGACGGCTACAATGCGATATTCCTAACAAACTGCCTGATAGAATATGCAGAGAGGGAAAATTGCGACCGCAAGTTAAAAGAGGCTATACACCTGCTTTTTGGATACGAAAAAATGATTGTAATAGACATAAACAAATAAGCCATGAAAAATAAAATCTCATTCAACATTGAAACCCTGCTATTTGGTATAGAAAATCCCAAAGGGGCTATTGAGCAGGTATTGTTTGCCAAAATGATGGCAGAACATGAGGGTATGCCCTATTGCAACCGCCTTGCAAAATTGACATTCACAGACCCTGCCGTTAACAAGGCTTTGCCCGGTGCAGTTCCTTTGGATGAAACGCTTATAATCGGTTATGAGGGTTGGAGCAATAACACGCTGCATCTATGTATAAGAAGCGGACGAAGCGCATGTAAAATTGCAACGGGCAGTTTTCCAAATCGTGAAATAGAGATATATGACGATTACCGACACGCCATCATACTCCGTAAACTTTCCGACAAGGACATACAGGAAATTTTCAACCATATATGGGATAATATGGAGGCAATACAACCAAACCCAAAACCCATAAGGGAAGATTGGGAATAACATCCACAGGCGACCGTCTGCAACGGCGGTTGCCTTTATAATCCAAAAGCAATGGGCAAACCGTACACACCTGAAAGACTGGCTTCTATTCGCAGGATGCGAAAGGCAAGACGATTATTTAAGAAAGTACCATTATTCGCATACGGTATTCTAAGCAAGGAACACCCAAGCTATTCACCTGATGATTTTTGGGAAGACCTACGGTATCGTACAAAGCCAAAGCGCAGAAAAGCCAAATCCCCGCTAATCCGATATGGCAGGTTTAGACGTATGGAACAGCTTAACGAACTATACAGGGCTACCGAGAATACAGACTATGCTTTAAAGGCTGAACAGTTGCGCAGGAATATGACCAAGCCATACAGGATGCTATTAAAAGTTGAGGGTAAGATATGGGAGTACAGTTTTTCAGCATTGATACGGATTGAAGAAATAGAACGGTTGTCAAAAGAATTGTCCGGGTGCAAGACCTTAAACGAAGTGGAGGCACTTATTGAGCAATTCAGGAAGACCGCTCACATAGGTTAACAAATAAAATAGTAAAACAATGAAACGCAGAAACGATAAATACAATAATCACTTATTGAAGTCCTATGAGACAGTTATGGACTTCGCTTTCAGGAAAATGGTATATGCTACGAGCGTGTACAGTGCAATCGAAAAAGGCAAAATCATACCTGATGTAGTAGGAACTTCTAAAACTGTAATGATTGACCTAACCAAGTACGGAGCATATAAATTTCAGGTACGCAATCCCGATAAATCGGCAATGATACGCTGGTATCTAAGCGTAGGTTATGAAATCAAAGGGAAGAAAGCGCAAAGGAAAGCGCAGGCTATTCTTTTCCAAAGCAGTAAAAAATCACTTTAAAACAATTGATATGAACTTATACATCACAGATTTGAAAGGTCGCCAAATCGAAGTTACAGACCTTAATAAAGCCATTCGGCAGGCAGGTTGGTACAAAACATATCAGCACGAACCACCATTAGAAAGCGACAAAGAGCAGCAGCATATTGGGCAGATATGCACGAGAAATTAAAAGCATTAAAAACAAAAAAGTTTACCCAAGTTGGGTAGTTTTCTTCATCCACCCCACGTTTATAAATTGTATTTTTGTTTATAGCGGAGCGGATATTGTACTAAATTTTAAACGGTAGAATTATGGCATCATCATTAGTTATAGGAATAATATTTTTGGTAGCAGGCTTAGGTTTGCGTTATTGGATTAACCGCAGGAAATTTTACAGGCGCAGCCCCACCGGAGCAGAGGGGTTTTCCAGTTATGAGAAAAAAGTCGCCATTAAATTTGTCGAAAAAGTTGGCAAATGGGTAGCGTATGCTTTGATTATTTTCGGGCTGTTATCGTTATGGGTATATTCGAGAGAAAAAAAGGAAAAGATACCTCAAAATATAGAGGTACAAAATCCCCGATAAATAACCTCACAATCTTATAACGGTATAGGTCTTTACAGGCTTGTACCGTTTTCTTTTGCGCCAAACCTTACCACTCAAAGCCAAACACACCCCCAAATAAGATACGCCCTAAAACCTTTCCTATTTTCCATTTCTGACGTGAAAAAGTGAGGAAAGGAATATGGAAGTAATAGCAATACCGAAGTCTGTTCTAAAAGAACTGACCGCAGAGCTGGACGAACTGTTACAGCTTACCACCGATGCAAGCGAAGCCTATATAGGCATTTTTAACGAAGAAAAGTGGCTCGATAATCAGGAGGTATGCCTCATGCTCGGCATTACCAAACGCACCTTGCAATCCTACAAAGACAAAGGGCTTTTGCCTTTTTCAAAATTGAACCGGAAGAATTATTACAAATTTTCGGATGTACAGCGTTTGCTTGCTTCCGATGCTCAAACCGCAAACAAATGAGTATGGAACTTTTTGATAGCGATGCGGAGGAAATAGCCTACTACAAAAGCAAATTTGAGGAACTCCGTACCCGTTTGGAACTGATACTAAAGAATTACCGCCCTGTAATGAACGGAGAAGTCTATTTATCGGGCGAAGATGTGTGCAAGCTGTTACATATCAGCAAACGTACCTTACAACAATACCGGGACGACAATATCCTGCCGTATGTGCAAATCGGTGGTAAAATTATCTTCAGGCAATCCGATTTACTGGCAATATTAGAACGCAATTACATTAGCAAGCCATAAGTAAGTAGAAAGGTAAATCATTGGTTGTGTAAAACAGCTAACATTGTTATCTTTGCTATGAAAATATAGAAAAATCTTAAAGTGTTTTTGCTTTAAGTCTCGACATTAGAAACTGGTAATTTTTATATCTCCGAGACAATAAGTAAGAACGCTCATGCTACGGCGTGGGCGCTCGCTTATTCGGAGAGAGGCGTACCAGTGCCTTAATGTCGGTAAGTGTAGTTGCCTGCGCTTTTTTTGTTGCAGGCAGCCACTACGAAAAACGGATATTATGGACACTGCAAACAATACCTATCCTGCCTTAGAATTTCCTGCTTCCGAGCTATCGGCGTTTGCAGTTACAATTGACTGCTTTATTATTTCCCTCAAAAACGGTAAAATCATAAATTTCACACCTGATAATGTAGGTGATTTTTATTGCTGGCTTACAAGCCACAACGTAAGGGATATACAAAAGACAGAAACTAAAAAAGAAGAACCGTGCGTTACTAATTCAGGTAAAGGCTGGAAAGGATTGTTTAAGAAATAAAAAATGTAATTGTAATGAGTAGTAATAATATAATACAGATAGCTGTCGTAGATAACAATACGCAGCTTCGGGATGTATCTGTAAAGCAACTTAAAGCCTCCGGTTTTTCGATACTTTTTCAAGCGGACACCGCACAACAAGCCCTCGAAAAAATGGCGGGTAATGATTTACCCGATGTCTGTATCGTAGAGGAAGATTTTAAAGCAGCAAAATTATTGCTGGAAACACACTCCCATTTAAAGGTATTAATTTCAAGCACAGACGATGGCGAAAAGAGAGTTACGGATATGCTGAAAGCAGGCGTTTCAGGTTATGTGCTGAAATACGCCGACCCCGATGAGATTGTAACCGCCGTAAAAGCGTTAGCCGATGGCGGAAGATATTTCAGTTTGGGGATTAGTGGGATAGCAACGGAATATTTTACAAAGTAACCCCAACTCATTTTGCAAAATGCAAAAAAGTCGCCCGACTATTGAGGTCAGACGACTTTTTCTATTTACGGTTTGTTATCCCGCTTCTTTAATCTACATTGTTAAACTCAAAACTTACCTGCTTTTCATTTCCGAAATTGTCGCTTATCCATATATCAAATGACTGTGATACGGTGGACTGCGAAGTATAGTACAGCCGGAATTGCGTAGCTGGCAACTGATACAGGTCATTGGGCATATACGGCGGTTCACTATAATACCGCAATGTACCCTGCCCGTCATATTGGAAATAGCGTATAAAATAACCTGCATCGCTGAAATTACCGCTCCGCTCAATCGTAATACGTATTTCAACGGTCTGTCCGTTGGATATATCTCCCGGAACAGGCATCACTTTAACCTCAAACGGGTAATTCTGCTGTATGTCCAATTCTTCCTTATCACAGGATGATAATGTAATGGCACTTGCAAAGACCAGGAGAAGCAGCCACACAAATTTATTTCTATTCAAAAATCGTTTCATTGTTGTTCATTTTAAAAGTTAAACCTTAGCCCAACGCCTGCCGATGGACGGAACTGTTTTAAATCCGTACCCCATAATACTTTGGTACGACCTTGCAGGAGCAGCACAAACCTGTCAGACAAATACGTCTCAAAAGACAACCGCCCTCCGGCTCCGTAAACAAAATTGTCTTTGTCGAGGATTTTAGAGCCGTCATACAGCGTTGCTTCATTGCGGTTAATGGTTTCATACCCGGCAACGGCAGTAAGCCCCGCATTAAGCGTTATTGTCTTTCTCGCATCACCCAAAAGCTGGAGACTGTACCCCATTTCGCCCGTATAGGTTTCGAGCGGTATCTGTACAGTCCTGTAATCGGCAAATTGGTGAGTATATTCTGCGCCCCAAATCCAATAATTACCGTTCCTGCTATTTACGGTAAGGGTCAAATTCAGATAGTAATTATCCTTTACCTCTTTGGACAATAAACCTGCGTTTACTTCCAGCCCTTTCTGTCCGGGTGTCATCCTTTGCGCCTGTGCTACCGTCATGCTCAACACGGCAAGCATAACGGCAAAAATGTATTTTATCATTGTTCTTCTGTTTTGGATTAATTAATCTTTAGGTGCATATCGTTTATTTGCCTTGCGTTTACGAGGTCGGAGTTTTCCACCTCTAAGGTCTGCTGCCTGCCGCCGTTCTTCTCAAAGATTTCAATTACCAGCACCTTATCATCGGTAATCGTAAATTGGTCGAGCAGGAACACGTTTTGGTCGGTTGCATTTCCGGCAATTTCCGTAAGCGGTTTATACATACGCAATGGTGTCATCGGCTTTTCCTGCACTACGGTACGCTTCGCTACTTTCTTATCCACTATCTTGAAATTCACAAAGTCAATGTTAAACGGCACATTGCTTTTATTGCGTAATTCCGTATGGAAATAGAATTTTCCGTTATGCACGTAAATACCTTTGAGCAGGAATTGAATACCGTAGCTTTTAGATGCGATATGCTTTACAATCCTTTTGTCCTTTTTGTAAATCGTTTCTAAAAGCAATCCGGCCAGCGATGGCGAATTGCTCCCCAGTTCCTCAAAAAGTACATCGTTGCCGTTATCCCTGTCGGACGCTTTTTGCATTGTAAGCAGGTCATAATTGAGGGTGGCAGGATAGGCACTGTAATAAACGTTGAAGTTGTAGAAACGTCCGTCATCGGTAATCACGGAAAAATTAGTTTCTTCGGTAAAGTCCCTAACGGTAGCCTTTATTCGCAGTACGTTTTCGGCATCATCTGCCTTGCCAGCGATAAGGTACTCGCTGCCCAAATCCACGTACCGGATTGCTGCCGGAAATATCAAATGGGAGGTCTTATTATACGTTACCTGCATTTCGTAAGGTTCCACCTTACCCATGCTCAATTTGCTTGTATTGGATGCAACCTGCTGTGCATTCGTAGTGGCATTAAAGGCTATCAAACAAACCATTGCCAAAAGGCTTTTAAATATTGCTTTCATTTTAATTCTGATTTTTAGTGTTGAACATTAGTTTTTTGAAACAAGGAAAATCTGATGACCGGCTTTAACGGTAACTTTCGGCGTTTTTACTTTTTTGGAGAAGTAGCCCGATATGCCCTGCACCACGCCACGGGAAAGGTCGCCTGCTGCCTGCTGTCCTGCGGAGCGGGTCATCATAATGGATGTGCCGGAGGTTTGGCTCATGTTGGAGGCAATCTCGGTAAGGGCGTTCATTTCGGGAGAATATGGCACATATAACCCTTGCTGCCCGTCCAAATCGTACACCGTTATTTCCATAGGGATAATATTGCCCTCAAATTCGATAGACGTTACCTTTAACTGTAACCTGCCGCCTGAAAACTTGGCGTTTGCCGTTAGCACCGTTCCCGCCGGAATGGTAAGGCTTGGCGTTTTAGCCATTTCCAGCAAGCGCAAGCGCACACCGCTTTCATCGGTGATGGTCTGCGTTTCCTGCACTATTGCCCTGATACTGTTTTTAGGCTGCACGACCTGCTCATTTGTCCCGGCGGTATAAAATCCCCTGTTGCGGGTTTCGTTCCAGTTTGCCAAAAAAGCACTGTCGGTAGGCTCACGGTACAGGGCAGATACCGCATTTTTCCTTACGGGCGTGAACGCTACAAAATGTTCCTTTTGTGTACCGCCTTTCACCGAAACAGTGGTATCGGCTTTGCCAGCCTGCCCCTGATTGTTCGAGGGCAGGTATTTCGCCGCCATTTCGTAGGACTTTTCCATCAAAGCCATTTGGTCTTGCACGGTCGTTGTGGCGGGTACGTCCTTTTCTGCCAGCTTTTCTTTTAGTTCCTCAACCTGCCTTTGCAGTTCCTGCGTTTGGTAATCGTTGTTGTTGTAAAACGAGCCTAACGTACTTTGGGCATTTCGGTAACTGCTTAAAGCCGGATTGCCACCCCTTCGTGTACCACCTCCGTAAGCAGATCCGTCTTCGTATTCCTCATCCGGAACAACTGCTTCCTTGTCGGCGGTACTGTCCTCGCTCCAATAGTCTGAAAGGGACATGAGCGAATTGCGCTTTTCCTGCTCTTTCTGTTCCAGCATTTCCTGCTCATACGCTTTTTGCTTATCCGACTGCAAACCTGCATCGGTTGCCTGCGGTACGGCATCGTTCAAACCAATATCTTCAGGCTTTTTCTTATCGGAAGACGGTTTGAAGATTAAACACATACAGCCGAGAAATACTACAGCCATAAGCACAAAAATGATTGGCTTTTTCAGCTTTTCGGCTTTGTTCTGCGCTCCCTCTTTGGGCGCATCCGCTCCGGTTTTTTGGTCGTCATCTTCGACCAGAAAACTCACTCTTTTGTTTTCGTTATCTTTCATACAATTGATTTTTTAAGATTGTTGTTATACTGTCCTGCGGAGATACCGGGGACTTTTTTTGCTTGATAATTGGGTTTTCGATATGCTCTATCGTTATTGCATTGTTGGACTGTGCTACATCATAGCATACTTTCAATAGTACCACAACGGACAACAGCGCATAGCCCGCAAAAAGCAACAGCGTATAGCGGTGCTGTTTTTTAACAGGCAACGCCCGCCACCTGTCACCGAGCCTGTCAAACCAATTACTGATTGCTGTTCTTAAATTTTTCATACCTTGACTATTTTCCGTTATTGCCTACCTGAAACGCCTGTTTGAACGGACTGCCTTTTGCGCAGGCGCATCGCTGACCATAGCGATAGCTTCCCTTACTTTGGGCGCAGTAACCACGGACAGGTTTGTCAGTTCCGATTGTTTCAGTAGTTGCCCGTATTGGTCTTTTCGTGCAACCTCCATTTTGGAAAGGAAAAATTTTCCGTTCACGCACTTGACCCACATACTGCATTCCACACGGGGTTTGTCTTCACCAGCCCATTGCAGATAGCCCGTAACCAGCAGTTCAGGCTTAACTGCGCCCTCCGTACCTTTCTGGCAGCTTTCGAGGTATTCGCCTATGCTGTCTTTGAGTTTTCCGGCATACGCACCCTGCGTATGGAAATAGCCGTTATATCCTTTGTCGGTAAGGATTTTGGCAAACGTGTTTAAATCTGATAATGCTTCCATAAAATTGATTTTAGCGTTCTATGACCTCCACGTCTTTATTTTCCAGCACGGCAAATTTTTCGATGTTAAAGCCCTGCGGGTTATTGTCCGAGCGGACGGAGTTCACGAGATAGCAGGAGGTTATCAGGCTGCGCCTTGTAACATTGCTTGAGCGGATAATAAATTGTTTGGCGTAGGTACGCACCGCATAGGGGTAGTTATCAAAATTGCAAACCACACTATCTACCTCAATGCGCTGTTGCACGTTGCCCGAAATGATACGGTTGTAATAGCCCTTTTCCGATAAGTCTTTGTAGTAATCAAAAGCCGATTTATCAGCAAGATTAAAAGCCCGCTTCATATTGCTTTCGATAGCATTTTTATCCGGTGCAAGGGTGAAAAACAATTCGTGGAAACGCCTCACGTGTTCACGGGCTTCCACAGGTCTGTTAATGCTGGCATCTTGTGCTAAGGCAAGCATTAATGATTTACCATTGTCCAGTACATAAACCTTTTGCCTTTGTAACTCCGCAAAGCGGTAGGACTGCCATACGGCATATCCCACCACGCTGATGCAGAGAACGGCAAAGACAATAGCATACAGTCTTATCTGTCTAAAACTGTTTTCGATGTTTCTTAAAGTCTTAAATTCCATTTTTACGATGATTATTTTTTGTTCAATAGTCTGCCGCCGATGTTGCCTACTGCGGCTCCGGTTCCGGCTCCGGCAAGGTTTCCGGTTTTTGATGCCGTAGAGTTTACGTTGCGCATAAAGTTTCCTGCACCACCTGCCTGTATTACCCATCCAGCCACGGTAGGAATAGTGAAATACCCCACTATGCCAATCAGCATGAAAATGATATACACGGTATTGGAAGTGTCAGGGATATACGTGGGGTCGGCGAGCATTGCAATATCCCGTTCCAGTATGAGCGATTGGATTTTTGCCAGTATGGAACTGAACATATCCGAAATGGGCAGCCACAGGTAAACGCTGATATATCGGGTCAGCCATTGCGTCAGCGTGGACTGAAAACCGTCCCATACGCTTATGGCAAAGGCTATCGGCCCCAATATAGACAGCACGATAAGGAAGAACGTCCGTATCGTATCTATGACCAATGCCGCCGCCTGAAAGAGTATTTCCAGCAGGTTGCGAAACCACTCCTTTATGGCTTTCTCTATCTTATAGGCTTGCCTGTCGAGGTACATGCCCGACATGGTTGCCAAATCGGACGGCGACCATCCCAATTCGTCCAGCTTCTTATCAAATTCCTCATCGCTTACGAGGTAAGCCGTTTCGGGATTGCGTATCATGGCTTCGTATTCCAGCTTGTCCTTTTGCTCTTGCAGCTTGTTGAGGTCAAGCACCTGGTCTTCGAGCATCCCGTGCGTACCTTTCACCACGGGCGACATTACCGCATTGATAGTACCCAAAACCATTGTCGGAAAGAACATGATACAAAGCCCGATGGCGAACGGACGGAGCAAAGGAAATACGTCTATCGGCTCCGCACGGCTCAACGCCTGCCAGACCTTTAGGGCAACATAAAACAGTGCGCCCAACCCGGCGATACCTTTTGCTATCGCAGCCATATCTGCCGTTAACGGCATCATTTCGTCATACAGGCTGCGCAGCATTTCATGAAGATTATTCCATTCCATAGCTTACCAATATTTTTGTTCTGCGGTTCCGTACAATTCCAATACTCGTTTGGTATCGTTCTTCTTTTTAGCCCTCAAAATGCTTACAGAGATATTTTTATTGGTATAGTAGCGCACAAGGTTGTGATAGTCCTTTACCTCGTTGTACACCTTATCTATCACATCCATACGCTCTTTGTCGTTCAGTGAAAGCCCGGTATTGGTAACAATCTGTTTGAGTTCTTTCAATAGCTCGGTACTTTCGTTCAGGAGCGTAGAATAACCGTTGGCAATCGCCGACAATTCCTGCGGGGAGAAATTGGGGTCGTTCATCATCTTGCCGAAATTCTTTACATACATTTCGGACACATCGCCCACCAGCAAAACGGTTTGCTGTACCTTACGGGCATCTTTCACAAGGTTGTTGACCGCTTTGAGTTTGTCATAATACTCTTTGCCTTGGTCATACACTTTTTTCACCTCATTGAAATTCTTAACCACGTTGCTCACAGTGGAGGACGTTTGTACGATTTCGTTTGCACTATTGAGAATACCTGAAATAAGATTTCCGGGGTCAGTAACTACAAACTGCGCTTTAGCGGATGGTGCTGCGGCAAGCATAAATGCCGTTAGCACCAGTAACATTGCTTTTTTCATTGTTTCTGATTTTTAAATGATTAATAACTATTAGATTTTTCACGCCTTTGGAGTGCGATGCGCTTAATGGCTTGCTCCACATTGCCGCCCAGCTCGTGAGCAAGCTGCATCACTTCCAGTTTTTCGGTTTCTTCGGTGGTATAGGCTAAATATTCTTCGAGAGAAACCTCGGTAGCATATACAGCGGAGTGCGTGCCACCCAACCCAATCCAAACCTCTTTATAAAGGCGGCTTGGGTCATTGTTCATGTTGATGGAAAGTACCTGCCCTTTCTCTTTGTCCGTAAGCCCCAACATCGCTTGGATGTCGTCAAACTTGTTCATGTACTTACGCTGGTCTAAGAGGATTTTGCAATCGCTGTTGTTGATGATACTTTCTTTGACAATGGGCGACTGGATAATGTCGTCCACCTCCTGCGTTACGACTATCGCCTCGCCAAAGAATTTGCGGACGGTTTTGAACAAATACTTGATGTATTCTGCCATGCCCTCTTTGGCTATCGCCTTCCACGCTTCTTCAATCAGTATCAGTTTACGCACGCCTTTGAGCCTGCGCATCTTGTTGATGAAGACCTCCATAATGATAATCGTGACTATGGGAAATAAAATTTTGTGGTCTTTTATCGCATCAATTTCAAAGACTATAAAGCGTTTGGAAAGCAGGTCTAATTGCTTGTTGGAGTTCAACAAATAATCGTATTCCCCGCCCTTGTAATAAGGTTCCAGCACGTTCAGGAAATTGGCAATATCAAAGTCTTTTTCCCTTACCTGCTTTTCCTCCAATACCTTGCGGTAATCGCCTTGCACGTAGTCATAAAAACCATTGAACGAGGGATAGGTATCATCCTTTTTGATGTGTTCGATATAACCCGACACAGCGTTGGACAACGCCACTTCTTCGGAGCGTTTGGGCGGCTCATCGTCCCGTTTCCAAAGGGTGAGGATAAGCGTTTTGATACTTTCCCTTTTTTCAATATCAAATACGCCATCGTCCGTGTAGAACGGGTTAAAGGCGATGGGGTTGTCTTCGGTATAGGTGAAGTAAACACCGTCTTCACCTTTGGTCTTGCCCTTAATCAGTTCGCACAATCCCTGATACGAGTTACCCGTATCTACGAGCAGGACGTGTGCGCCCTGTTCGTAGTATTGCCTAACCATGTGATTGGTGAAAAAAGATTTACCCGAACCTGATGGCCCCAAGATGAACTTGTTGCGGTTCGTGATAATACCTTTTTTCATAGGCAAATCCGATATGTCCAAATGAATGGGCTTGCCCGTAAGCCTGTCCGCCATTTTGATACCGAACGGTGAGGGCGAACTTTGATAGTTGGTTTCCTCCGTAAAGAAGCATAATGCAGGTTCTATGAACGTGTAAAAACTTTCTTCACTCGGAAAGTCGCCCGCATTGCCCGGCATGGCTGCCCAATACAGCGTGGCAACGTCCACAGTATTGTGGCGTGGCTTGCATTCCATTAAAGCCAGCGCACTACCTGTATCGTTCTTTAGCTGTTTTAACTCGTGCGGGTCATCCGACCACGCCATAACGTTGAAGTGCGCACGGATAGAAGACAGCCCGAAACTATGCGCTTCGTTCAGGTAGTTTTCTATCCACTCTTTGTTAATCTGATTAGCCCGGCTGTACCTTGCCAGCGAGTGCATATTGCGTGCGGACTTTTCAAACTTGCGCAGGTTCTCATCGCTGTTATCCAAAAACAAATACTGATTGTAAATGTGATTGCAGCTAAGGAGCAGACCTACCGGAGCAGCAAAGGACAAAAGGCAATCGCTTCTATCGGTAGATAGCTTTTCATACCTCGTATTTGCCGATACCGTTCCGGGCAAATCGTCCGTGTCCGAAAGCGTATGCAGGCACAACCGTTTGTTGCCGATACGCACGTCCTCACTTCCCAATGCTATATCCTGCATAGGAGTTCCCGTTTCCCTTGACAGGGTTAGGTATTGTTCCAGCAAACCCTGCGTGTCGCCTGTACCGATAATGTCATCTTCGGTAAGACGTTCCAGTTTCACAAAACCGCTATCGTTCATTATCCGCTCAAACTGCGCTACCGCCTCCATGAACCTGCGCACGGCTTCTTTATCCCTTATTTCTTTCGGGATTAGCACGCCCTTACAAAGCGAACTAAAGTTGCTTTGCATCCGCATCCGGTCTTTGGTGGTCTTGGTGAGGAACAGGTAACAGTAATGGTTTAAGAAAGGTCGCTCGTTGAAATGCTGCTGATAGGACTTTGCAAGAAAACTCAATCCGTCCTGTGCAATATCAGGTGCGTAACTTTCTTTGATAAACCAATCCTGTTTGTGGATGATGGAATAATCCGGTAAGGTTTTGATAGCCTTATGCCATGCCGAATGAATGGCATCATATTCAGGCGATGCTACTGTGAACAGTTCCGGCAGGTGTACACGAAAGCAAGCGGTAATATCTGCATCTTTTGAAATGATGCAGTTGTGTTCCACCGCCAGTAATGGAAACTTGCTTTCCAGCGTTGTGGCTTTTCCTGTGTTTCTCATAGGGCATTGGATTTAGGGGTGAACTTCAAATAGCGGTGTACAGACCTGCGGCAGATGATATACTTCGGATGCCTTTTTCTTGCTCCGACTTTCATCAATCCGTGTTCGCCGTACTTGCCATTCAATGCGAATGTTTTCCACACGATGAGCGATGCCCCGCCAGCCCCGATGAACAGGCACACGTAAGAGTTTACGCCTGCCATGTACATGACCATTACGAGGATAAGCACACCGAGCAAGCCACCCGCAAAAATGAACAGGTATTGCGCCTTTAGCCCTTTGAACTCGACCGTTCTTCCAATGCCTTTATTAATGTTGTAATTACTCATAGGGCATCGGTTTACAGGAAGAATGAACGGAGAATAGTAGCGGCAACAATTAAGAAGATACACGCACCAAACCACGATGCCGCTGTCTTGCTTGTGTCAGGGTCGCCGGAACTGAATTTGTTGTAAACCTTTACGCCTCCGATTAACCCCACGACCGCACCAATCGCATAGATTAATTTGGTTGCGGGGTCGAAATAAGAGGTTACCATTTGCGTAGCTTCGGTAATACCAGCCGAGCCGTTCCCTTGTGCGAACACACCAAATGCCGACAGCAGCAGGGCGCCTGTCAGCAACACTTTTTTGCTTTGTTTTTCCATAATCTGAATGAATTATTTTGTTACATTTTCCCGCCTCATTGCGGGCTTTCGGAACAAAAGTGTCAGGAAAAACAAGGCACAATAACGATGTGTCTTTCAGTGGAATTACTTGGCAGTAAGTGGCGTTGTAATCTTGTTTCAGGGCATAAAAAAACGCCAAAACAAAACCGTTTTGACGTTCTATAAATTTGATTGGCGTATCACATTTTGCGCCCTTTTCTTGTACTGTTCTTTGGTGCTTCTTTTTGCTTGTTTTCAGCATTAAGGTTACTCTTAATCAGACCAGCAAGAAAGGTTTGTTGCCACGGAATTTCTTTTGCTGTAAATTTTAATTGCAAGCCGCTCTTATCCAGCCCGTGCGTAAGGTCAAACCCATATTTCCTGTTCCAGCCTATTCTGTCCAGTAATCTTTCGGATGGAAATTCGACAGCAATTAAATCTTTGGGAAACTCTTTTATATTCATGTAATCAGGTTCCTGAAATTCGTGTGTTTTAGGATTGTAGGGAATAGTATAGGCTCTTTTGTCTAAGTCGTAATAAAGTTCGATGTCCGAGAACACAATGCCATTGGAAAGAAAATCATCTTTAGGTCGTAGCTTATCCATTTGTAAATCCACATAGAAAGTTTGCCCCTTAATATCCAGTGTGGGCAACATTCCTTTATTTACACGCAAATCATAGTCTTTGGGGTCAACTGTGATTTCTTTCGGTTTTATGGCAGCCTTTTCCTGACGGGCTTCTACCACCCAATCAATATAGTTCCTCGCATCTTCCATGTTGTTAGGCACTGATTTTCTTCGCCCGGATAATTTGCTGTCGTCAAGCCCTATAATAAAACCATAATTGGGAAAATCATCTGTACGATACACAATTATGAGATTATTAATGTCCCTTTCAGGAACATTGTTTTTATGGCTGGCTATTGTATATCCGTTGTATTCCTCGAATGTATAATCAGGGTCGTTCTTCGATTTAATCATAGCTGCAATATTTTAAAAATTTCTTTGCTCTTAAAAAGACATAGGGAAGCTGTCTTTTCAGACAAACTCCCCAATGTCAAAATCACCCACATCACTTTTCCGCTCATCGGAAGAACTGAAATCCGCTCCGGCAGGGAGGCTTTTATCCAGCAGCTCCGCAATCTTTCGAGAAGCCCCCTCTATGGAGTTTTCGAGCAGACTAAACAATTCGGTTCCCTGCATTCGCTGAACTATATCCACCGCTTTTTGTTGAGAGGCAGGCTCCAGTATATCTTTCTGAAGCAATGCCCCCACGGTTGTTAGTTCCTCGTAGGTAACCCCTGTGGCAAACCCATTGTCGCTGTTCGGTAATCCCTGTTCTTCCCATTCCTCGTCCTCGTTCTCAAAATCGGAAACAGGTTCACTCCCAAAAACATCATCCAATTCCTCCGGCGGAATTTCCCTCGCAAAACCTGTCTCGTGGGTTTCTGTTTCAAAATTATCAGGTATTTCTTCGGGTTCTTCTTTTTGGCGTTTAGTGGCAGTAGTTGGCACTACGTGTCGTTCTACGGGCTTTGGTCTGCCCACTATTTCCGGTAAATCTTGTTTTACCGTTGATTGTTCAGGCTTGCCTTTCACCACTTTTTTAATGATGATTTTGTCTTTGGCTAACAGCACAATGACAATGAGCAAACAGATAACGATTATAATTTCCATGACTAAAAAAGTGGTTTGTTCATTTTATAAAAATCTTCTACAATATCTTCGCTAAACAACTCAAAGTGGTGTTTGAGTATATTGTCGAGATAAGCATACAACGGTATATTGCTACTACCAATAACCTGTACAATACGGGACAGCCGTTCGTGGTACTCCTTGCGGACGTAAATAGCTTTATCGCCCCTGCGGTTCATTGAATGCTTTTTTAAAAACTGGCTCCCATAGCTGCGTTTGCCTGCCTGCTTTTTATTGTTCTTTTCCATGAGTATGATTATATAATGGGTTTATACTTGTCGTTAAAACTTTTGATGATGTCCTCGCCAAATTCCTGAAAGTGGTATTCCAGCAGATTATCGAGGTAGGCGTATATCGTTATCTTGTCCTCACCGATGACCTGCACGATACGGGTGAGCCTTTCGTGAAAATCGGGACGTATGTACACCGATTTTCCGTAACGGGCATTGGTTTCCGCTCGTTTGAAAAACAGCTTTTCGTAGTCCGCTTCACTGGCTTTTTTAGTACGGTTCCTTTCCCTGCTCACAGGCTTGTCAGGTTCTTTGTCCACTTTCTCCGGCTCCTGCTTTTGGGGCGGTTCAGGCGGTACGGTTAAGCCCTCTTTTTTCACACCATCGGCGATAATGTTCATTAAAAATTCCTCGTCTATCTCCGGTTGGTTTTTCTTTTTATTCTGATTATCCATAGGGCTACAATTTCACGGTTCTTAAAAATTCATCCATAAACAAATCCAGTCGGCAGGCTTTCATTAACCGCTCATCGGCAGGGAGCAAAGTGGAGCGGAAGACCGTTTTTGCATCGGCTTCGCCCTCTTTGCGAAAACGCTTGCTATCCGTGATACGGGTGCGCATGAGGTGAATACCTAACTTCTTAATCAAGTCCTCATAAACGCCGTACAATGTGGACTTTTCCCTGCCGTCCACTTGGTTCCAAAAAAGGTTGATGCTTTGGATAGCCGTTGCGCCCTGCTTCCTGACAACATCGTTCAGGACTTGTGTAAAAATCAGCGTGCTTTCCATCACAACACGGTCGGCAATGATGGGCGTAAAGATGTGGTGCATCCCTGCCAGCGTTTTCAATATCCCTGCGGAATTGACCGTACCCGGCAGGTCGAAAAAAACCACGTCCACCGAAACAGTAGCCGATTGCAGGAATTGCGCTACGGCATCCAGTACACCGTCTGCCCGGTGCTGCATGACGGGGTAGGCTTTTTTGTTGATGCTCGTAAATTGCTTATGAGCAAGTTTTTTGTACACCTCATTGCCCATGATGCTGCTCATATCCCTTGCCCTCATTTGCATAAGGCTGTGTTGCGGAAAATCGCAGTCGAATACGGCAACATTATAGCCGAGCCGATAATGAAGCAGACTTGCCACCAGCGTGGTAAAGGTGCTTTTGCCTACGCCTCCCTTTTGGGAGGAAAAGGCGATAAACAAAGGTTGTTTGTTTGTGTCCATGTGCATAACTGTTTTTAATTATCTACCTATTTATGTATCGCTATACGCTTATAGCTGCTTATCCATTTATGCGCATCGGTGCAATGGCACATCCGCACATTTTTATTTGCAGGCTTTTGTATGCAGGTGCTTAAAAGCACACATCCTTATGCCTGTGATTTTATCCGTATGCGGGTGGATGCAACTGCACGTTTTCATTTGCTTACCTGCATGGCTGCTTACATCATTTTATACAGACTTACCCATTCGCATACAGGGTTATTTGCCTGATTACCTGCCTGCGTATTTGCGTAGCTACGCAGCTACGTCCATACGTACATATACAGGCAATCGCAAATGCCTACACAAAAGAATGCAGATATATACCTGCTTTATTCAACCTGTCCTGTATTGGCGTTCTGTGGCAGTGTTTGGCAGTGTGTAACAGGGCAATGCTTTGGGAAAGCTGCGCTTATTTTGTATTGGCTTCAATACGAAAGGTGAATGGAGAAATCATTACAGATAGTACACGGGGATTGGAACGGCTCAAAGCCGTTTTTTTCTGCTTTATCTAATCCGTCCCGCAGGGCGGATTTTCCTTTCACCCGAAAGGAGCAAGTTATGTTTTTAGCTGCTCGAAATACTTTCCGCAGCTAAAAACAACTTGCCCTTAGCAGGGGGCTGGAAAACGCACTCCGAAGTCGTGGTTTATGATAATTATAATGGATTGAGATATGGAAGACAGTAAAAGAAATCAAACAAGCAAGGTGGGGCGCAAGCCTAAAAATGACCCGGCGACACACCGTTATTCGATTAGCTTGAACGACACGGAAAATGCACAATTCCTGACGTTGTTTGAACAATCGGGAATGAAAGTAATGGCACATTTTATTACCGCCTGCATTTTTCAGAAAACTATAAAGACCGTAAAAATTGATATGGATGCCATAGATTTTCATACAAGGCTTACCAATTTTTACAGCCAGTTTAGAGCCGTTGGTGTGAACTATAACCAAATCGTGAAAATATTGTACCGCAATTTCTCGGAAAAAAAGGCATCGGCTTACCTCTTTAAACTGGAAAAACAGACCGCAGAAATGGCTGCCCTATGCCGCAAAGTGATTGAATTAACAGCAGCGTTTGAAAAAGAACACCTGCAAAAAGACAAATAACATGATAGCGAAAATTGGTAAAGGTGAGAATTTGTACGGTGCAATTTCTTACAATCAGAAAAAGATTGACAGCGAAAACGGGCAGGTTTTGTTATTGAACAAGATACCCGAAACGCTGGATAATACCTATTCGACTAATTATCTGCACCAGTGTTTTGAACCTTATTTGTCTGCCAATATCAGGACAGAAAAACCTGTTCGGCATATATCACTGAACCCTGACCCAAAGGACAAGGTGAGCGATGCACAGTTTGTAGAAATGGCACAGGAGTACATGGAACGTATGGGGTATGGCAAACAGCCTTATGTCGTTTTTAAACATACCGATATTGAACGCACCCACATCCATATCGTAACGGTTTGTGTAGGCATAGATGGCAAAAAGATAAGCGACAGTTACGACCATCCGCAATCAATGGCAATTTGCAGGGATTTAGAGCAGAAGTATAATCTAACGCCCGCCACAGAAAAACAGCGCACTGGCGATGAGCAGGCATTTCGTCCGGTGGATTACAGAGCCGGAGATATTAAGAGCCAAATTGCATCCGTGGTGAGATACCTGCCGAAGTATTACCAATACCAAAACATCGGGGCTTACAATGCTTTGCTTTCCTTATTCAATATAACGGCAGAGGAAGTAAAAGGTGAACTGCATGGGCAGCCCAAAAACGGGCTGGTGTATTTCGCCCTGAACGAACAAGGAGAAAAAGCCAGCAACCCTTTTAAGGCATCACTATTCGGCAAGCACGCTGGATTGGAGGAATTACAAAACCACTTTGCAGAAGCCAAGAAAAAAATGAAAACCAACCCTGCAAGAGCCATCCTCAAAAACACCATTGAGGCAGCGATGCACACCGCTATGGGTGAAACGGATTTTAAAAAGCAACTGATGGAGCAAGGCATCAATACCGTTGTACGCCGCAATGATGAGAGGCGCATTTTCGGAATGACTTTTATAGACCATGAAAGCCGCAGTGTTTGGAACGGTTCAGCTTTGGATAAAAAGCTATCTGCGAATGTCTTTAATGAGTGGTGGAAAGAAGAAGCCATTGCCCAACGCCAACACACAGAACAGACCAGCAATGCATATTTACCCGCAACCGGAAAACCTAATGCTGATGAAAAAGAAGAGACACACGGGTTTTTCGATTTCCTTAATAAAGAGCAACCGACCGATGATTTTGGATTGATAGACGGCTTGGGCGGATTATTACCTGAAGCGCAGGGCGAGGATTACGAGGAACAGGCATTTGCCGACCGTATGAAGAAAAAGAAAAAAAGACTGGGAAGACAACGATAAAGTATCCCTTAACCCACAAAGACCAGGATTAACATCTTGGTCTTTGTGGGTTTCGCAATTAATGCCAAATACTGCCACTAAAAGCCATCTTACACCGCTTTCCATAGACGCATATCCATAGCAGCTACACTTGCATCAAAACAAATTTTTGAACTATGCAAGGGGAAGACGATTTAAGAGGGCTTGCCAAAATAATGGCATTTATGCGAGCAGTAAGCATCATCGTTGTGTTGATGCACTTCTATTGGTTTTGCTTCGGGTTCTTTGCCCAACGTGGCTGGACACTCGAAATTATAGCCAAGATACTGACCAATTTCAACCGCACCGCCGGGCTGTTTTCAAACACACTGTACACCAAAATTTTTGCTTTAATCCTATTGGCATTAAGCTGTTTGGGGACTAAGGGCGTAAAGAATGAAAAGATAACATGGCGCAAGATTTACATTGCCTTAGCTATCGGCTTTGTCCTGTTCTTCCTGAACATACCGCTTTTAAAACTGTCCGCAGGGATGGCTACTTCGCTTTATATCCTCACCACTTCGTTAGGCTATATCGCTTTAATGATGGCGGGTGTATGGATGAGCCGTTTGCTGCGCAACAACCTGATGGACGATGTTTTCAATAATGAGAACGAAAGTTTCCAGCAGGAAACCAAGTTGATGGAAAATGAATATTCCGTCAATCTTCCGACCAAGTTCTATTATAAGGGAAAATGGAACGAGGGCTGGATTAATGTCGTCAATCCTTTTCGTGCCTCAATCGTGCTGGGTACTCCGGGCAGTGGAAAATCCTATGCCATCGTAAACAATTACATCAAGCAGCACATTGAGAAAGGTTTTAGTATGTACATCTACGATTTCAAGTTTGACGACCTTTCAACCATTGCCTATAACCATTTACTGAAGCACACCGATAAGTATAAGATAAAGCCTCAATTCTACGTCATCAACTTTGACGACCCACGCCGGAGCCACCGTTGCAACCCACTCAATCCCGCTTTTATGACGGACATATCGGATGCTTACGAAGCCGCTTATACTATCATGCTGAACCTTAACAAAAGCTGGATTTTGAAGCAAGGGGATTTCTTTGTAGAAAGTCCAATCATTCTATTGGCAGCCATCATTTGGTATTTGAAGATTTACGAAAATGGCAAATACTGTACGTTCCCGCACACTATCGAACTACTGAATAAAAAATACGCTGACGTATTCACGATACTTACTTCATATCCCGAACTGGAAAATTATTTATCTCCCTTCATGGATGCTTGGCTCGGCGGCGCACAAGACCAGTTACAGGGACAAATTGCATCGGCAAAAATTCCATTATCGAGAATGATAAGCCCGCAGTTGTATTGGGTGATGACAGGCGATGATTTTTCATTGGATATTAATAATCCAAAAGAACCAAAGATTTTATGCGTGGGCAACAATCCCGACCGACAAAATATATACTCCGCAGCTTTGGGTTTGTACAATTCACGCATTGTAAAGCTCATCAACAAGAAAGGACAGCTTAAAAGCTCGGTTATCATAGACGAGTTGCCTACTATTTATTTTCGGGGACTGGATAATTTGATTGCAACAGCGAGAAGTAATAAAGTAGCTGTGTGTTTAGGCTTTCAGGATTTTTCGCAGTTAATCCGTGATTATGGCGACAAGGAAAGCAAGGTTATTCAAAATACGGTTGGTAATATTTTTAGCGGTCAGGTTGTTGGTGAAACGGCAAAAGCCCTTTCAGAACGCTTCGGGAAAGTTTTACAGAAACGCCAAAGTATGACCATCAACCGTAACGACAAATCTACTTCAATTTCTACCCAATTAGACAGCCTTATTCCCGCTTCTAAAATTTCAACACTTACACAAGGTATGTTTGTCGGTTCGGTTTCCGATAATTTTGACGAACGTATCGAACAGAAAATTTTCCACGCAGAAATTGTAGTAGATAATGAAAAGGTTGCCGCCGAAATCAAAGCCTACAAAAAGATACCGCAGATACTATCTTTTACAGACGAAAAGGGGGCAGATAATATGAAGCAAGAAATTGATAGTAACTACAAACAAATAAAGCTGGATGTTGTGAGCATTGTTGAGAATGAAAAGGAGCGTATCAAGAACGACCCCAACTTACAGCATTTGGTGCAAGAGGGATAAAATCATTCATTTTGTAACAAAAGTTATAGTATATAGCAAGCAGATAGTGTAAATTTGTAGGTTACGTATTTTACTATGGTAGTTAGTAGATATACAGCTGTAGTATTAAGTAAGCCTTAAAAATTTGCAGATGGAACCATTGGAACAGATAAAAGAATTTAAGACCTCACCTAAATTAATTGAGAAATTACAACAAAACAGCATCAGAAAAGAATACGAAGCGGGTAGCGTTATTCTCAACGAAAATGCTTCTATCCGCTCCATTCCAATTGTTGTCAAAGGAACTTTGAAAGTTATCCGAACCGAAGAAGATGGCAGGGAAATTCTATTGTATTACATCAAAGCAGGAGAAAGTTGCATTATGTCTTTTTTGGGCGGAATGCACAACGAAACCAGCAAAGTAAGAGCCGAAGTGGAAGAAGATGCCGAAATTTTGTTTTTGCCGATGGACAAAGTTTCGCTATTCATCAAAGAATATCCGCAATGGTTAGATTATATTTTCCGTTTGTATCACAAACGTTTTGAAGAACTGTTGGAAATCGTAAACGCTATTGCTTTTAAAAAAGTTGATGAAAGATTGTTGGATTTGCTGTACAAAAAACAAGAACTCACAGGAAACAAAACACTAAACATTACCCACGAACAGTTAGCCAATGAACTTGGAACCGCAAGAGTTGTCGTGTCCCGATTACTGAAACAATTGGAAGAAATCGGTAAAGTAAAATTGGGTAGAAACAAAATCACTCTTATGTAACCAAAGTAGCTGTATAGGTTTTTGAATTGGTGGAAATTTGCTACATCAAATTCAGAAATCAATGGATATAGCAGGTTACGCAGCATCAATTTTTATCGGAATCTCTTTAGGATTAATCGGCGGAGGTGGTAGTATTCTGACCGTTCCGGTTTTGGTGTATCTTTTTGGAATAGATGCAGTTTTGGCAACTGCTTATTCTCTCTTTGTAGTTGGTACAACAAGTGCCATAGGTTCATTTTCCTACTTCTCAAAAGGCTTGGTTAATATCAGAACAGCTATTGTTTTTGGTATTCCGTCCATTATAGCCGTTTTCCTTACAAGGGCATACATCGTTCCTGCCATTCCACAGGAAATTTTCAACATCGGAAATTTTACCGTTACCAAAAATATGTTGTTGATGTTGCTTTTTGCCGTACTGATGATTTTCGCTTCCTACAGTATGATAAAAAAATGTAAAGGAGAGGATTGTTTACCTACCGATACACCCACCGCAAGTACCTTATTAATTATTATTCAGGGAATGTTTGTAGGCTTGGTTACCGGATTAATTGGTGCTGGTGGTGGCTTCTTAATCATTCCGGCATTAGTTAATTTATTGCGTTTAGAATTTAAAAAAGCCATCGGTACTTCGCTAATTATCATTGCCCTTAATTCGCTTTTTGGTTTTGCTATTTCCGTTACACATTATACAATAGATTGGATTTTTCTTCTCAAAATTTTGGCTCTCGCCATTACGGGAGTGCTTATAGGAAGTTATCTCTCTAAAAAAATTGATGGTAAAAAGCTAAAGCCCGCATTCGGTTGGTTTGTATTGGTAATGGGTATTTACATCATCATTAAAGAAACAATAATCAAGTAATCTAAAATATTAAATAGTATGTCACAAACACATTTTTACGAAGTAAACATCCAATGGAAAGAAGCAAGAATTGGAGAATTGTCATCACCAGTTTTAAACGATACAATTGAATGTGCAACCCCTCCCGAATTTCCAAATGGCGTTCCGGGTATATGGTCGCCAGAGCATTTATTTGTTTCCGCAATCAACAGTTGTTATATGGCTACATTTTTAGCAATCGCCCAAAACTTTAAAGTGGAAATAGAAAGTTTTAGTTGTAAGACCATTGCAAAATTAGAAATGGTTGAGGGCAAGTACATTTTCACGCAAGCTG
>JAEUVR010000050.1 GCA_016786785.1 Chitinophagaceae bacterium | reverse complement strand
AACCCGAAAAAAAATATCAATAAATCTTATATCGGGTATATAGATGTGCATGGCAATATCAAGGCTATGCAATATGATTTTGTCAAAAAACAACAGGTTGAGATCCTCGTGAGATCCTGGTTTCAGCCCGATGATCACGATAACCCGACCTTTTTGGTTCTTCCTGATGATCGCGTTATGATCTTTTATTCGCGTCATTCGGACGAACGATGTTTCTATTATCGGATAACGCAGAAGCCGGGAGATATCGCCACTTTGGGAGAAGAAAAGCGCCTTGAAACTGATCACAATACTACCTATCCCTCGGCTTTTATATTGGCAGATGACCCTGATCATATATACTTATGTTGGCGCGGCATAAAATGGCATCCTACCATTGCAAAGTTGTCGTTGCCGGATAAGGCAGATGAAGTGAAGTTTGCAGGAGGCCCATACCAAATGGTGCAGTCCACAGGCGCAAGGCCTTATGTAAAATATACTTCCAATGGGAAGGATAAGATTTATATGGCCTATACAACGGGCCATCCAGATAATGAAAATCCAAACTATCTATATTTCAGCTACGTCGATATCAGTAAGATGACGCTTTGTGACATAAAGACGAAGGAACTGTCTGATATAGCGATAGGCCCATTTCAGGTGAATAAGACGCCCGAATTTATTCAAAGGCATCCTTATACAGTGGTGGATAGCCCGTCGAAACGCGATTGGGTATGGCAGGTTGCTATAGATAAGCAGGGGTTCCCGGTAATTGCTTTTGTTCGGATAAGCGTGGATAAAAAATCACATGAATATTATTATGGAAGGTGGACGGGAAAGGACTGGCAAAAAACTTTTTTAGTCAATGGGGGCGGGCATTTTCATCAAACCCAAAATTTGGAGATGTGCTATAGCGGCGGTATGGCCATTGACCCGGATAGTACCGATGTGGTTTATTGCTCGGCGCCTGTAGAAGGAAGCCATGGCAACGTTTATGAAATCATCAAGCTTAGATTGGATGCAGAAGGAAAAATTATAGAGAGGGAGGAAATAACCCGGAACTCTACGCATAATAATATCCGCCCTTATGTTCTGCAAAGCTCGCAGAATAGCGGATTACGGTTGACCTGGATGCATGGGAATTATTACGATTGGATAGTAAGCCGTTCCAGGCCCGGGTATCCGACCGGTATTCATGCGGATTTTCCGGGATTTCAGGATACTCAAAAGGAAAGCCATGAGTTGATCTTTGAAGGACAGGAATTCAGGGGTAAACTGCCTGATCAATTTACAGTCCGGGTAAAAATTCAATTGGATTCGATAGCGTATAAGGGCGATGTATTGAAAATCGGCGGGCTTACTTATGCTATCGATTCCGGATCCCTTAAGCCGGAGATATCTTATCGAGGCAAAAAATGGGTTGGACAAAATAAATTGGCCACTTCGGATAGCTGGCTTCGTATGGAACGTGGGCCTGACGGGAAATGGCATACTCCCGAAAAAATAAGGCAGCTTGATCTTGTGTTGGTTTATGACAAAGGCGTTTGTTTTACCTATATAAATGGTTTGCTTGATCAGGAAGCGCGGGTAGGGAAAATACAACGAAGAAATATAACGGTATCTTCGCCGGATCACAAATTGCAGGCAATGCACATATACAGGGGCGTGTCAGATGGTTGGAAAATAAGAAGGGAATAAAGTTATTGCCTTTGGAGAGAGAATTGCCGCTACTGAATTCCCTTGCGCATGCAGCGAGTGCGAAAGGAAACGGCGTCAAACAAAAACTATCTTTTATTTTTTAATGAATGCAATATGGGAAGGTTCTTCTTCTGTTTATTTCTGATTGTCCCTTATATTTCCTTTCCGCAGCAACAGGCCGATATTGTTATCGTCAATGGCAAAATTATAGACGGTTCAGGCAATAACTGGTATTATGGCGATGTGGCAATACAGGATGGGAAGATTATTAAAATAGGGAATGCTTCGGGATATTCCGCCGGTAAAATTATAGATGCGGGGAAGAAGATCGTTGCTCCCGGTTTCATTGATGCACACGGGCATATTGAAGCAATCGTCAGGAATCCGAATGCCCTGAATTATCTCTATGATGGCGTTACTACGGTGATCACTGGAAACTGCGGCGGATCTGCAAGGGATATTGCCGATTTTTTTCGCCAGGTGGATAGCGCGCAGACTGGCATCAATGTGGCTACTCTGATTGGGCACAATGCAGTCCGTACGATGATCATGGAACATGAGGGCCGTAAACCTACTCCTGAAGAACAAAAGAGGATGGAGGGGCTCGTCGAAAAAGCCATGCTGGAAGGGGCGTTGGGTTTGTCAACCGGGCTGATCTATATCCCCGGAACCTTCTCGGAAACAGATGAGGTAGCCGGTTTAGCGAAGGCTGCCGCAAAGCATCGGGGCATATATACCTCGCATATACGGGATGAAGGCAACTCGGTTGAAAAAGCGGTTGATGAAGCTATTGAAATTGGCCGCCAATCTGGAGCGCCTGTGCAGATATCTCATTTTAAGATCAGCAGTAAAGTGTTATGGGGTCATTCAAAGAAAACGGTCGGCATGGTAGAAGAGGCAAGGAGAAATGGCTATGATGTTACGATCGACCAGTATCCTTATACGGCCAGCAGCACGAATCTGAATTCCAGGCTGCCGAGCTGGGTGTTTTCCGGCGGAAAGGATTCTGCGCTGTACAGATTGAAAGATCCTGCGATCAGGAAGGAGATCAAGGAACAGACGATAAAGAATATAAAAAAATCCGGGTTTAAGGATTTCAGCTTTGCCGCTGTCGCCAATTATGCTGTAGATACGAGCTTCAACGGGAAAACAATTGCGGAGATCAACCGGTTGATGGGAAGAAAGAATAAGGCGGCGGATCAGGCGGAGACGATCATGGATATGGTCGAGAAAGGCGGGGCTCAGATGGTGTATCATATCATGAGCGAGGAAGATGTAAAATATATCATGCAATATCCTTTCGCAATGTTCGGAGCGGATGCAGGCGTACCGACT
>JAEUVR010000127.1 GCA_016786785.1 Chitinophagaceae bacterium | reverse complement strand
GTAGGGATCTTGTCAATACCCTCGAAACCATTTGCTTCAAAAAAAGCCTTTTTTTCATAAGCCAGGTTGGCGCCGTTGCCCATCATATGAAATCGTTTGTGTACGGCTGCGGCTGCAATACCCTGCATGCTGAGAAAATCCAGGGTTTGAAAGATGCCAACCAGGTTGCTGGCGCCGTCCATAGCTACCGGCGCTGCAATGCACCGCGCATCGTTGAGCAGATAAAAAGAAACGATCGTGCGGATCCATAGCGGAGAAAACCGGCAGTCTGCATCTGTCGTGAGGATAAGCGTTCCCCTTGACGAATGAATTCCTGTTTCGATGGCTTTTTTTTTGGACTCCCCCTTATTTTTCAGGATAACAATATGGCCCGCATCATCTGCAACCTCCTGAAGCTGCCGCCAGGTATCGTCTTCGGAATGATCATCGATGAGGATAACCTCATAGAGGTCCCTCGGGTATTGCTGCTGATCGAGCGAATGGATCAGCGCTTGAATACGGGCCGCTTCATTTCTAACGGCTATGATTACAGAAACAAACACCTGCTCCTCTCTCCCCGCTTTCGTTACAGCGAACAGGGGAAGCTGGTTCCATGACCGGTGATAAAAGGAGATCAGGCCGCCATAGATGATCAGCAAAACAAATACGATGAATACCAGGATAGCCATGGTAATTTTTTACAAACCTTCATAAATAAAAGACAAAACATTTGAAAGGAAAGATAAATATTATTAAGTTTGGATAGTTGTATAAACAACTATATGTCAAACAACCAATTCAGAAAGGGGGAATTATACAGTTTTATTACAGGCAAAGCTTCGATTGCCATCGCCAGGAGACTGCAGAAAAAGTTCAACAATGCCGACCTGAAAATCACTATTGAACAATGGAGCGTTCTTTACCAGCTCTGGAAGCGGGATGGACGAAGCCAGCAGGAATTAGGGAAAGTAACTTTCCGCGACAAGCCCAGCATCACCAGGCTGGTAGACAACCTGGAAAAATTGTTATTGGTGAAACGCGTCCCTTCCGAAACCGACCGGCGGATCAAGCTTGTCTTTTTAACCAAACAAGGGCATAAACTGGAGGAACAAACCATGCAGCTGGCCGAAGCAACGCTTAATGAAGCGCTGAATGGAATATCGTCCGAAAATGTTAACTTATGTAAGGATATTTTGCAAAAAGTCTACGATAATCTTAATGAACTCGTTTAATATATTCATGGAATGCCATTGTTTACCTGTAAAAATTAATTTATGAGCGCGCCAACAAAAGCCAAAACCGTCAAGGGGGCCGAATGGCTTATCCGGGAAAGCCTTCCGGCAGAGACTTTCATCCCGGAGGAATACAATGAAGAACAAAAAATGGTCAGGGACATGTGTTCATCCTTCCTGGATGCTGAAGTGCTCCCTATTATCGACCGGATCGATAAACTGGAGAAAGGATTGATGCCTTCTCTTTTGGATAAGGCTGGCGAACAGGGGCTCCTGGGCGTTTCTATTCCCGAATCCTTTGGCGGGCTGGGAAAGGATTTTGTGACTTCCACCCTTGTCAATGAAGGATTGGGAGGAGGATTTTCCTTTTCGGTGGCGGTAGCTGCGCATACGGGCATCGGCACCCTGCCTATCTTATATTTTGGAACAGAGGAACAGAAACAGAAATATATTCCCAAGCTTACTACCGGCGAGTGGAAGGGAGCGTACGGGCTGACAGAACCCGGCAGCGGCAGCGACGCCCTTGGCGCCAAGACTACCGCCACGCTGAGCAGCGACGGGAAATACTACCTGCTCAACGGTCAGAAATGCTGGATCACCAATGGCGGATTTGCCGATATCTATACGGTGTTTGCCAAGATAGATGGAAAAGATTTTTCCGCCTTTATTGTAGAAAGAGGATCCGAAGGATTTATCCAGGGCCCGGAAGAGCATAAAATGGGGATCAAGGGATCTTCCACCGTTCAATTGTATTTCCAGGATTGTAAGGTTCCTGTTGACAACCTGCTGGGAGAAAAGGGAAAGGGGCATATCATTGCTTTTAACATCTTAAATATCGGTCGGTTAAAATTATGCGCAGCCGCATTGGGCGCCGCCAAAAGAGCCGCCACGCAGTCGATCGAATACGCGTTAACGAGAGAACAGTTTCAAACTCCTATCGCTAATTTTGGCGCGATCCAGAATAAACTCGCGGAGATGGCTATCCGCTTATGGACCTGCGAGAGCGCGCTTTATAGAACCGCCATGTGGATAGATCAAAAAGAGCGCGAATTGCTCGGCGAAGGAAAACCTTTTAATGAAGCGCTCCTGGCCGGGGCCGAAGAATATGCTATAGAATGCGCTATCCTTAAAGTATATGGAAGCGAGGCCCTCGACTTTGTCGTAGACGAAGGCGTGCAGATCCATGGGGGCAATGGGTTCAGCGACGAATACAGCATCTCCCGCGCCTATCGCGATAGTCGTATCAACCGCATCTTTGAAGGCACCAACGAAATCAACCGGTTGTTGATCGTAGATATGGTGCTTAAAAGGGCGATGAAAGGGCGGCTCGACCTGATGGGGCCGGCGACCGCCGTATCCAAAGAGCTG
>JAEUVR010000409.1 GCA_016786785.1 Chitinophagaceae bacterium | reverse complement strand
AATCTTATATTTATTTAATGATCATGAGCAAACAGGTAAAAGGGGCATGGATCGTCTGTTGCATAGGAATCCTCACCGCCCTTCAGTCGGGCGCGCAAACCATTACAAACAATAGCGTATTACGCAGCACAGGAACGGCCGTAAAAATTCTTGAACGCAATAACCATCAGCAGCTATTAAAACTTTCGGCCGAGAAAAACTGGCCTTTCAAGAAAAAAGGATTGAACGGCGGCATAGCCTATCTCACGGGGATAGACCCCAAGGGATACCCGTTATACACGGCCGTCAACAACAATATCATTTCCGCTTCCACCATCGGCGTTAACCTTTTATGGCCGGGAGCCAACGGGTTAAATCTTAGCGGATCTTCGGCATACATGAATAATAAACTCGGGTTATGGGACCTGGGGCAGGTTCGCGCCACGCATGTGGAATTGGCCGGAAGAATAACGCAGAAAGAAAGCTCAACTACAGAAGACCATACCACGCATGTTGCGGGAACAATGATCGCAAAAGGAGTAAATCCTGCGGCAAAGGGCATGGCGTACGAAGCCGCCAAACTGATCTGCTACGATTTCAGCAACCATTTATCTGAAATGCTGTCGGAGTCGCAAAACCTGTTGGTCTCAAATCATTCCTATTCCAATATAGCGGGATGGTATTATAATACCGACGAGGAACGCTGGGAGTTTTGGGGAGAGAACGGCGCCGCGGAAGATTATAAATTCGGGTACTATTCTTACGACGCCCAATTGTTCGATTCCATCGCATACAATGCGCCTTATTACCTTATTGTAAAAGCGGCGGGCAACAGCAGGAGCGAGAATGGGCCCGCCGTGGGCGAAACCTATTGGCGGTTCAACGCAGGAGGAACCATGATCAATGCAGGCCCCCGCCCCCAGGGTATCAACAGCAATGACGAATACGACAATATACCCACTTATGGCGTCGCCAAAAATATACTCACCATCGGCGCGGTCCTTCCTATACCTAACGGATACAAACAAACGCAGGATGTCAAGGGCACCAGCTTCAGCAGTTGGGGCCCCACAGACGATGGCAGGATAAAACCCGACGTGGTGGCGGACGGCGTTAACGTGCTTTCCAGCACCGCCGCTTCGGACAATGCTTACACTTCCTATTCAGGCACTTCCATGGCAACCCCTGCGGCGTCGGGATCGGCATTTTTATTACAGGAGTATTATGCCCGGCTGAATAGCGGCTCTTTCCTTCGCTCCGCAACGCTCAAAGGACTTATCATACATACCGCCGATGAAGCCGGAACGACAGAGGGACCGGATTACCAATATGGCTGGGGGCTGATGAACATGAGAAAAGCGGCCGATGTGATCAGCGGCGTCAACAACGACCACCTGATCTATGAAAAATTGCTCTCCGACCAGGGCCCGAATGCTGAATTCAATATACACCTTGTGCCTTCCGGCGCCGGCCCGATCACCGCCACCCTTTGCTGGACCGATCCGAAAGGAAGGGTTGAATCCGTGAACGTATTGAATAACCAGGCCAGCAAATTGGTTAACGACCTGGATATGCGCATCAGCATCGGGGGACAGACCTATTTCCCCTGGAAACTGGATCCGGCAAATCCCTCCCTGGCCGCTACAAAAGGAGATAATACCAGGGATAATGTGGAGAAGATCGTCATCAATAACCCGGTAGCCGGCGCCGCCTACGCGCTAAAGATCTCGCATAAGCGGTCATTGGACCGCGCATCACAGGCATTTTCATTGATCGTCAGCGGCGTTAAGATCTTAACAGACAATACCCCCAATACCGCTCTCATCGTTGTTTCGCCTAATCCCGCGCCCGGCGCCTTCAATATCCAGTTCGTAACCGCCGAACCGGAAGAAGTATCCATCTCCCTGTTTAATACGATCGGGCAGCAGGTATATGCCAAAAGCTATCCGGGGTTCTCCGGGCAGTTTATCCAACAAGTCTACGTCGGGCATCTATCAAAAGGCTTGTATTTCCTAAAGATCATGAGGAATAAAAAAGAAGAGATCCGTAGGATCATTGTTCGCTAAAGCTTCCCCGAAAATTGTTAGCCGGCTCCGTTTTTTGGAAAGCTTTTCTTTTTCAAAAGATTGATTTTCGGAGGGACGCTTCTTATACATGAATACAGGCTATCCTCCGATCATCCCGGATCTTTAATCCAAAAACTGTTTGTCCATACGCTGTGCAGGATCAAGGGGCAATCATTATCCCGGATCCTTTGTCCAAAGGCCGTCCGCCAGCCGGAGGATATTCAGGGGATTGCTTTTTTGTAAAGCTTCGGGAAGCAGCGCATCGGGAAAATCCTGGTAAGCGACTGGCCTGACAAAACGATAAATAGCCGCGGAGCCTACAGAAGTGGATCTGGCGTCGGTGGTAGACGGGAACGGCCCTCCATGCTGCATGGCATGGCATACTTCCACGCCCGTCGGGTAGCCGCCGTAAATGACGCGACCGGCTTTTTGAACAATGCTATTAAGGATCGGGGCGAGCTTTTTCTCATCATCTTCTTCTGCGTGTATGGTTGCGGTAAGCTGGCCTTCCAGGGAGGCGATCACGCGCAGCAGTTCAGCGTCGTCTGCGCAACTTACTACCAGGGTAGCAGGACCGAAAACCTCTTCGGAAAGTTTTTTATTACGCAGGAAATCGGCCGCCTTGACCAGGTGCGCGACAGGGCGGCCCTGCTGCAACACCTCGCTGGCAAGAATATTATTGCTCAGCGTCGTAAGCTCCGGCGCGCGCTGCAAAGCGGCTACCCCTTCGGTATAGGCCTTATAAACCGATTGATTCAGCATGCTTGCAGGAACCGCCGCCGAAATATTGCCGGCAAACTCGAACAGGAAATTTTTGGAAGCCTCGCTCTCCACAAGGATCACCAGCCCCGGATTGGTGCAAAACTGCCCCGCTCCCAAAGTAACAGAAGCCGAAAGATCGCGGGCAATTTTTTCCTTTTGCTGAACCAGCGCATTTTCCATCAAAATAACCGGGTTGATCGCGCTCATTTCTGCATACACCGGGATGGGTTCGGGGCGGTTAACCGCCGCATTAAAAAGCCTCATTCCCACATTCCTGGATCCTGTAAAACCCACTGCTTTTATGTTCGGATGCTGTACCAACTTTACGGCATACTCATGAGAAAGAAATAAAGAAGAGAAAACGCCTTCGGGCATGCCTGTCTGTTGCGCCGCCTTAATGATTGCGGAAGCAACCAGTTCGTTAGCGCCGGGATGAGAAGGATGCGCTTTGACGATCACCGGGCAGCCCGCCGCCAATGCAGAAGCCGTATCGCCGCCCGCCGTAGAAAAAGCCAGCGGGAAATTGCTGGCGCCAAATACTGCAACAGGGCCAATAGGAATGAACATGCTGCGGATATCCGGCTTAGGCGCAGACTGGCGAGCAGGCTGCGCTTTGTCGATACGCGCATTCACCCACCATCCGTCGCGCAACAGTTGAGCGAAGAGCTGAAGCTGGTTACAGGTCCTTGCCCTTTCCCCGGCAATCCTTGTAACAGGCAACCCCGATTCAGCAGCGCATCTTTCTATAAGATCATCTCCCAAAGCCATTATCTCCTGCGCAATAACATCCAGGAATTCGGCTCGTCTTAAATATGATAAACCGCTATATATGGGAAAAGCGCCGCTCGCATATTCCAACGCTTCTTCAAATTCTTCAGGGGCGGCGACCGCAAACTTGCCTGGCAGGTATTCATTCCGGGACGCGGCAAACGCCTGTATCGATCTTTCTCCCTTAGCGCTTTGCTTAAATCCGATAAAATTATTTCCGGTTAACATCATATCCCTGTTTTACCCGCTAAATTACGCCAAACATCCCCATTTACTCTATTGCCGCATTTTTCAGGCAAGCGTTTGCAGGATGAGTTATACGTCGAATTACCGGATAGCGTACAACCGAAGACATTTCCAGGCTGAGGACATATTCTATAAAACCGGCGCAGGCGCTAATACGCATCTATGCGGCTTGCTTTTTTGTAACAAAGCCTATATCCTTGTTGACCATCCTTGCCTTACAACGATATCTTTTGCGCGCCGCCTTTTAAAGGTCTTTCCTTTCCCTGCCAGATAAACTTCCCTGATACCGTATCCGGCAATACAATGTCGGCCTCAATACCTTCTTTTCCCTTTCGTTTGAGCGACACTGTTATCGTCCCGGATGGATGAGGCATACTGCCGCTGACGGTCTGTAATTCGCCGGGATGGGGCGCTATGGTTACCGTAGCAAAACCCGGACTCGCCGGCATAATGCCGCAGATCGTAGCGAGAAAATCATAATTAGGACTTGAACTCCACGCATGGCAATCAGAGCGGGAGGGCTCCGGCTCTTCCGCAAAAGTGGTCAGCCCGATATCCAGCATATCCCTCCAGGGTTTTAGCTGCGAATAATAGATATCGGCCATGCCCGCTTTTTTCAACGCCAGGGTCAGATAAAAACGATAATAATAGGTGGCCTGGCTCAGCGAACTATCTGACAAGGTTTTCCGGATTACCTTCTTGGATTCTGCGGCGGGGATGGATCCCGAAAGAACGCCTATGATGTTTGCATGTTGGCTGAACGTTTTCTTGTCGGGCGCATTGGCCATTGATCCCTTCTGTTTGTCAAAACACTGGCGATAAGTATTTTCGGTTATCTGTTTAGCTAACGCGGCATAATGCGCCGACTCATTGGGTTTGCCGAAATATGCAAATAATGCAGCCGCCTGCTGCAATGAATACGCATAGTGCAAAGAAATAATGCTGCTGTTGCCATTAGTGGCGCCGTCGGGGACGCCATTGGGAAAATGCAGATTCCAATCGACAAAGCCCCACCATTTCATAGGACCGAGCATGCCTTTCTGCTTATCCATATTTTTTTCATACCATTCCAAAACGCCCTGGGCGGCATGGAGATACTGCCTGATAAAAGCATCGTCGCGGCGATGCATCCAGTAATCGTATAACATGCTCACCCAATGAAGGGAAAAAGGAGGGATCACCTGCAGCCTGTTGCTGGGATAACGTCCCTGGGTAAGGCCTTCCGGTACGCGGGAATTATAAAAATCGTTGATCGCCTTTCGCATCAGCCGGTCGTCGCCGGAAACATACAGGGATATTAAAGACTGGATACGGGTATCGCCCTCGTACTGCAATTGTTCATAATAAGGACAGTCATAATAAGTTTCTCCTGCGCAAAGGCGGGCGGTATGCCAGCCCACATCCCATATGCGCTGCAGCGACGGGTCATTGCTGCTGAACCTTGCTTTTTCTTCAAAGGGATATCCAGTGGACTGTCCGTAAAAATCATTGATCGTCAGCGGCTGGCCGGAGGTGGTAATATCCAACTGAACATAGCGGAACGTTCTCAGCCACAACGGACGAAACAATCTTTTGTCGCCCCCGTCCGTTTCAAAAACATCATAGTTGCCGATCATCTCCTTCCCTTCGATCTCATTGCGGTTGCCTTTTTTCCCGTCTTTGAACAGGGCTTCGGCATAGGTTATTGTAATGACGGCATTTTTACCGCCGCTCACGATCAGTTCAGGATAAGCCACCGTGTTTTGTGTCTGATCAAAAAGAATACTCGCCGTTGTATTGGCGGGAATAACGAGCGGGTGAGCGCTATCCAGCGAATGAACGGAATTTTGTATCCCTGTTACCTTCCTGATCACGGGGATCGGCTGAAAACGTTCTTCCATCAATGGTATACTGCGCGGAACCAGGGTCCAGCGGTTATCCGTTCCATAACCGGCCAGCGCCGGGTTGGCCAGGGCGACGGCCTTCTCCCATTTTGTGTCGTCATAACCCTGTTTTTCCCAACCCCAGGGATATAAGGCCGCCTTCACATGGTCGCCGGGCCCTATTACCATATAACTGCTCGTCTTTTCCATATTGTCCAGCGAACAGGGCGTATAAGCCTCGTTCCGGTAAACCTTCCAGGACTCGTCGGTATTGACCGACGCCTCTGCGGCAGTATTTCCCTGAAGCGCAAAAGCCGTTTGATTGGATATCTGCGCTACGGCGGCATGTTCTCCCATGTTCCATACTAGAGCGGCAATAATGTTCTCGCCCGCTTTCAGGTAAGGAGCAATGTCTACCGTTTCAAAATACCAGTTGTAGAGGTCTCCCCTGGCGGGTCCGTTGCAAACGGGCGTCCCGTTAACATACAAACGGTACCGGTTATCCGCAGTTACATTAACCACAAAGGAAGAAGGTTTGGACTGGACATTAATTGTTTTCCGGAAATGGTAAACGCCATAGGCCCGCGCAGGGATATCGCGAACCGTGACCCAGCTCGCCTTCCAATGTCCCCTTAATAATGCGGGATTAATGGACGGCTCCTGGGCGGTAAGAATAACAGACGATACTAAAAGAAGAATGGCGACAATTGATCTTAACATTGCTAAACGGATTTAGCGCAGAATATAGTCATAACCCTGCAGACGCGCATCCTGCCCCGTCCTGTCGACGGCATATGCTTATCGCTGAACCCCGGCAAGATCGTCATTCGCGATCTTCAGCATACCGGATCCCTGATTTGCGGCGGATCTCATCCAATACTTCCATGAGCGACAGGGTATCGGCATGCGTCATTACCGGGCTTTCGGCAAGCCCCTTTCTGAGACAATCGCAAACATGTCTCGCCTCGTATTGATAGCCGTGCCCTTCTGCATCTTTTATAACGTCGATCGCCTGTCGGCTCTCCGGTCCGTCGGGATAATATTCTATCGCGGTATCCAGGGAATAAAAACGATGCGTGAGCTTTATCCTTCCCTTTGTTCCGCAGATATCCGCCTCTATCGGCAACTGCGACATAAAAGAGGAAAACAATTGGGCCATGGCGCCATTGTCGTACCTGAAGAGGACGGCGCACTGTTCGTCTACCCCGCTATAAGCCGGTTTCATGCAGGCTTCGATGGACTGCGGCCTACCCAAAACGCTCATCGCCATGAACACATTATAAATACCTATATCCAACATGGTTCCGCCGGCAAGCGCGGGATCGAATACGCGGGCCGGCGTCGGCGTTCTCGGCATAAAACCAAAGTTTACCAATACCGCATGAATATCTCCCAGGGTTCCCGCCTGCAGGATCTCCTGTAATTTCCGGTATTGAGGAAGAAATTTGGTCCATAGCGCCTCCATCAAAAACAGTTTTTTCTCCCTGGCAAAACGGATCATCTCCTTGGCTTGCCTGCTGTTTACGGCAAACGCTTTTTCGCAAAGCGTCGCCTTACCATTCTCCAGGCAGAGCATGGTATTTTCATAATGACAACTATGCGGAGTGGCGATATACACCGCGTCGACAAGATCGCTCTGCGCCAGCGCCTCATAACTGTCAAATGCATGCGCAGCAGAAAATCTTTCGGCAAATGCATCCGCCTTATGCTTATCCCGGCTGCCGCAGGCAACCAGGACGGCGTCATCGACCAACCGGAGGTCTGATGCAAACTTGGCGGCAATATTGCCGCAGCCCATAATGCCCCATCTTATTTTATCTCTCATACGACAACAATTATAAGTTCTCCCGCATTTCTCTGTCGGGCTTCTAACGATCTCTCTATTCCGCCACTATCTCTATTTTTCTTGCGCCAACGCCCTCATCCCCGAAAGACAATACGCCGGCCGGAGTAGTTTCAAATGAACCGATAGCGCTGCCGTTAATAAGCACCTTCAGTTTTTTTCCGGGCTCCAGTTCGGCGAGTATATGGGTTGCAGGCGAGGAAGCGCGCAGGGCATACCTGACCGGCAGGGCGGCTCTTTGAAAATCATTTCCTCGTTTATCTAAGCTGGCGCTAAAAAGCGCGACATACTGCATACTGGGCGACTGGAAGAAAACGCCTTCCATCTTTTTATCCTTCGATCGTATATAACTGACAGGAACCATTTTTTTGACGCTACTGTCAGCGATCTCAAACGCATTCAGGAATACCGTAGCCGTTGAAGCTTCCCGGGGGCTCAATTCTATCCGCCAGTTTCCCGGTTCCATGATCGACGCAAAGGGTTTTTCGGGAGGAAAGTTTTTACCGGCTTTCCGGTTATAATATTCATAGCCCGGACCGCCTATTGCCGAAAGGGTTCTTTTAGCGGGCAGCAATGACCGGACAAATAATTTCCCGGAATAGTCTACCGTTTTTCCGCCCAGGTCGACGCTGCCGGTACGTTGGGCAATAGTGACGGCGGCATTTTTATAATCGGTTATGCCTGTTGCAGGGATTTTCCCATCTATCTGCGGACGTTCTTCGAAATGGAGCAGCCAGGCTTTTTCCAGCGGTTGGGCAGTGATCACCCTGTCTTTTACGACCAGATAATCTGCTCCCGGCAGATATAGCAGTTGCCTGTCGACCCATTCCGCCTTATTGCCGTAAGCGGTACTAAGATCGCTTTTCACATAATCATACCTGTTGGAAGAACCATCTGTATCAAAAGCCAACACATCAGCGGTATTTAATCCCCGCTCCTTGCTCATGGCGAGGTAGTCCAGCCACGACTTGTGGCTTTGCGTTCCCCTTTCCACCCGCTGCCCGCCGTCGGGATACACTTCCGTTCCATTTACGCCTTTATACGGTTTTTCTGCAGGATCAAATATGAGTATGCCGTTATGCGCAAGCGTACGCGTGGAATAATTCGACCAGTTATCGCCATACATGCTGGGATAACCGCCGCCGTCGACGGTGAGTCCGCCTTTTTTATAGATCAGGAAATTTCCCTTGTCCAAATGCTGGTGATCGGTGTAATGGTCCCCGCTGATATAGGTGATCATCGTACTGCTTTCTTCCCAACCGTTTCTGAACATGATATGTTCATAAGCATTTTTCCCCAGGCGCAGGGTTAAGGGAAGCGTCTTATAAGAAGGCTTATCGGGCAGCTTTGCATCAAAAGAGATCATCATCATCCAGCCATATATGCCGGAAACCAATCCGGGCCCATAATAAACAGACAGCGCTTCAGAGAAAGAGCGCATCTGTCCCTGTAGTTTTTTATCGTCAAGCTCAGTCGTTAACAGATCTATCAGCGGACGCATGAAAGTCCCGCCGGGAGCCACTCTTAACGTTACGTCGCCAATCCTTTCCTGGGTAAAGTCGGGCCTGAAATTAGCGACGATAAACTTTGCCATAGGCTTGAGAAAATTATCATACCGCTCCCTGATAATAACAAAATAGTCCTTATCGGTCGCGGTTTGCAGCGCGCGCAACGTCATTAAAAACGGATGGAACACTACAAACTGGCTGTAATGATTTCCTTCGCCCCAGGTTCCGCCCTTTTGCCTGAAGGTCTCAAACAACATGTTATCTTTTAAAAAATGGTCGTCCGTCAGCTTCAGGTATTCCATCGCTTTTTGCGTAAACGCTTCGCTTTCTCCATATATGGCCAGGGCTACCAGGGATACGGCATGAAGGGATACCATAGAATAATTATGATTAACGGAAGGCGTTATCACTCCTCCTTTCAAATGCTCCGCCCCCTCTTCCAGCCTGGCGCATATACGGCTAACCATATCGTCGGGAAGCGCATTTCTCACCCAGTCAAATGCGATGGCGCTATAATATACTGCGGCGGCGGCAGAAGTGTGCTCATTGAGCGGAAAAGAACGATTGGCAATAAATTCGCCTACGCTTAACGCATCGTTCTTATCTCCGCGCAGCAGGTAATGCATCGCTACTGCCGGCAGGCTGGCCCATCCGCGTATTTTTTCGTTATATGCAATCAGGCTATTAGTATTAGAAGAAGAGCCCGCGCCGACGCCGTCATTTGTTGCTTCAGTAAACGAAATCCAGTCTTTATATGCCGGGCTCTTTCCTCTACTCCGCAGTTCGGAGAGCGTGACGCCCGTTCCCAACGTCGCTTCATCCGCCCTTACCAGGATCCTGGGCCGAAGCAGCGATACGCGCGGGATCGCCATATGCGCAGATAGTCCCGGCGGTAGGATATTTTGATCGCCAGACTTATTTATTGACGTTTCTGTATGCTCCGCCGGCCGGACAAGACGGGCGGCGGCAAAAGATACGTTATCAGTAGTATTTACATTATTGTCTTGCTGCGCATGACTCTTTAAAAAGATCATCTGGACAGCCAGCAGCATAACCGAAAAAATAAGGGTTCTCATGGTCTCAAATTAAAGCGAAAATAATTGCTGACGGAATTAAATTTATTATAATATAATAAAGCGGCAGGCTGCTGCAAATAGCCGGCTAACGAACGATCTGTCTGTCGCACGCCTATTTCCTGTTCTGCGCGTGCGCAATGTCAAGCGCTTTCAAAACCTCATGCATAGGTTTAAGATCAAACGCTTTAAGGACATCGCCGATTTTCAGACCGGCGTCAAGGCTTTCAATGATCGTCCATTCTTCTTCCGTATAGGATTGGATCCTGATCTTCGGACCATATTTTTTTTGCATGGCAGGAAATTTACTCACGGCAGGCCAGGAAAGCACAAAAGCTTTTTCGAGGTTGATCGGGGCGCAGACCCAGTTGCCCTGCCATCTGCCCGTCTGCGCAATGGCTTCGCCGGTAATATCGCAGATCTTACTGGTATCTTTCTGCGTACTGGTAACGATATATACCTGGTGACGCCAGGCCCTGCTGCTGATCTCCTGCCCGGCGGCATAAGCCGACGGCCAGAAAATAATTTGCGCGCCGTTATCTTTTAAATAGTTCCATCCTTCTTCATATTTGATATCAAAACATATCTGGATGCCTATCTTGCCAAAATCCGTTTGAAATACCGGGGGAGGAAACTTACCGGGTTTTATTCCCAATTCCAGCTCGCTTTCCGCCGGCCGCAGTTTATGGTATTCCCCGGCTATCTTTCCCTTTCGGTCTATTACAACCGCCGATATATAGATATTCCCTTCATGCAGGGTATATGTCGGGCAAATGACATAGCAGTTGTGGCTGGCGGCAAAATTCATGAAAGGCGTCACAATAGCGCCGGGCGTTTTTTCCGCAACCTCCTTAATATCGTAGCGGTATCCGGTTATATGGGTATAAGCGAAGATCTCCGGCAGGCAAATAATATCCGGTTGATAGGGCGTCATTTCTTCCATGATCCGTAAAACCTGTTGAACCATGTCTTTCGGGGTCTTTGCGGAGAGATTCATCAAAGCCACCGTTCCCACGTTAACATGCCCGGGAAGATTTGCGTTGACGGGAGATTTACCGTTTTCGCCGGCAACATCATGCACAATACCGAAAGCCCCTCCGCTCAAAGAGACCGTTCCTAAAAATTTCCTGCGGGACAAGTTTGATGGCATAGTTTGCGATTGAATATAGTGGAAAATTAATACTTTTATTTATTGCCATTAATATCATTCATCATTAAACACCCATCAAATGACAGAAAGAAGAGGGTTTATTAAACAAGGGTTAATAGGCGCCGCCGGCGTAGCCATCGGGGGCATGGGATTCACTGCGAAGTCCTACGCGTCAATTCACGGAGCTAATGACCGGATCAACTTAGCGCTTATTGGCATCCGTAACCAGGGAGGGGTGCATATCGACGCCTTCTGCAAGCTGAAAGACAGCCACAATGTGCGGATAAAAACGCTCTGCGACACGGACGAGGCGCTTTTTGCTTCCCGGGCGAAAATGGTAAGCGACAAAACAGGCGCAAAGCCATTGACGGAATGGGATATGAAAAAAGTATTTGACGATAAGGAGATAGACGCCGTATCCATTGTTATCCCCAACCACTGGCATGCGCTGGCGACAATATGGGCCTGCCAGGCAGGTAAACATGTATATATTGAGAAACCCGCTATGCATAATATCTGGGAAGGCCGCAAAATGGTGGAAGCCGCCCGCAAATACGACCGGCTGGTGCAGGTCGGTCTCAACAACCGTTCTATCGACAACGTGAGGGAAGCCATTAAATTCCTGCACGACGGAGGCATCGGCGAAGTATATATGGCGCGCGGAATTTGTTTTAAGGCGCGTGATTCATACGGTATGGCGAAAGACAGCGAGCCGCCTGCAACCCTCCATTATGATCGTTGGCTGGGCCCTGCCGCCTATCGCCCGTACAATGAGAAAAAAGGTCATTATAACTGGCATTGGTATTGGGATACCGGAAACGGCGATATAGGCAATACCGGCCCTCACCAGCTTGATATTGCGCGCTGGGGACTCAACAAAAACGAACACCCCATTTCCATTTATTCCTCCGGCGGCATCTATGGATTCAACAGGGATAGCAGCGCTCCCAAAACGCCCGGCGTTATGGTATATGGAGGCGTAGAAAATTATGGCCATGACCGGACCACCCAGGAAACGCCCAATATCCAAATGGCCACCATGCGGTACGAGGACGACAAGATAATTGAGTATGAGGTCAGGAACAGGTATACCAATGGCGAAGGCAGCCTGAACATTGGCATCGGCAACCTTTTCTTTGGCGAGGACGGCTACCTGGAGCTGAATGGAGATACCTGGAAGGCTTTCCGTAAGCGGGAAACAAAGCCTTTCGCAGGCTCGGGCAAATCAAAGGACAATGGGACAGAACATTGGGCAAATTTCTTAGACGCCCTGCGTTCAGGTAAAATGTCTACGCTGCATGCGGATATCAACGAAGGGTTTTATTCTTCTGCATTGCCGCTGCTGGCCAATATTTCTTATCGCCTGAAAAGGGAATTGCAATTTATGGGCGGCAATATAGATATGGAACGGTTTGTCAACAATCCCGCCGCCGACGCTATGCTCACAAGGGCTTATCGTCCTCCCTATGT
>JAEUVR010000399.1 GCA_016786785.1 Chitinophagaceae bacterium | reverse complement strand
ACAGGAACAAAAACTGCGGAACCATTACCGCAATAATGATTTTGCCATTCTTTACCGCACCAACGCCCAGAGCCGCGCATTTGAAGAGAGCCTGCGGCGTATGAATATCCCTTATACCATCTACGGGGGGATCAGTTTTTACCAACGGAAGGAGATAAAGGATTTTATCGCCTACCTAAGGATAATGGTCAACCCCCGCGACGAGGAAAGCCTGAAGCGGATCATCAATTTCCCGGTAAGAGGCATTGGCAAAACATCCGTCGATCGCGCGCTGCTTGCCGCGAGCGATAACAATATTTCTATGTGGGAAGCGCTGGAGAATGCGGCGCAGTACGGGTTTAAAGGCAATACGCTGGAGGCGATAGATAATTTTGTGCTGATGATCCGTTCTTTTACCGGCATGCTCAAAGAAAAAAATGCTTATGATGTCGCCATTCATGTAGGCAAACAAACCAATATCGTAAGAGAGCTGTTTAACGATAAAAGCGCCGAAGGCGTGGCCCGCTATGAGAATATCCAGGAATTGTTGAATTCCATCAAGGAGTTTACAGAAACGCCCGAGAATGAAGAGGACGGCGAAGTGGGCGACAAGAGCCTGGGCGCTTATCTGCAGCAGATCACTTTATTAACGGACGCCGACCAGAAGGATCCCGATGCCGATACGGTAAAACTGATGACCATCCACGCCGCCAAGGGCCTTGAGTTCAGCTGCATATTTGCCTGCGGGCTGGAAGAAATGTTGTTTCCGAATGCCATGTCCATCAATACGCGCGAAGAGCTGGAAGAAGAAAGACGTTTGTTTTACGTGGTGATCACCCGCGCGAAAAAAGACCTGTGGATCACTTATGCCAATATGCGGTATAAATTCGGATCGCTGGTGCAGAACGAGCCGAGCCGTTTTATCAACGAATTGCCGGAATCCTTTCTCGACAGGAGCTATGCCGGCGGCGGCGCCAGGAACCAGCAGAACAGCTTTTTTGGCAATGCGGGGTCCGCATACGATAGGATGCATGGCGGAAAGAGCCCTGCCGCTTCCCGAGCTGAAAAAATGTATGGTCCTCCTCCTGAGAAAAAAAATGCGACCCCCTCTTACCTCTCGCCCAAGCCTGCCGCTAAATCGGTAGAGCATAAACCTTCGTCGGATTTCATTGCCAGCGATACCTCGGCATTACAGCCGGGGAATCGCGTGGAACACCAGAAATTTGGCTTTGGAGAAGTGCTTAAGCTGGAAGGATCTGCTCATAACCCAATAGCAACCATCAAATTTGACCTGAACGGAGAGAAAAAGATCATGCTTAATTATGCCAAGCTGATGATATTGTAAACCAGGCCGATCCTGTCCCGCGCACAGAGGTTGGCAGGAATTATTTCAGGTAAATGAAATCGAAAGATATTCTTGAAGCGGACGGAAAGACAAATATTGTAAATCCGCATTTTGCGGGCCGCGCTTTTGAGCGCGGTTTCTTGGCAGGATCTGTTGAATTTTCGTAATTTGTCGCATATACATCTGACATGAGAGCAACTGTATGGGTTTTTGTGATGGGCGTTCTGCTGTGTTGTTGTTCTATGGACCTGTCCGCGCAGTTCAGGAGAAAAATAAAAAAGCCAAAACCCTCAAGTAATTTTACCATTGAGCAGCTTGCTCCCGGCGTCTGGGTCGCCATCAGCAACGATTATTACGGCAAAGCTATCTGTAACGCCGGCATTGTTGATCTGGGCGACAGAACCCTGGTTTTTGATCCCTTTCTCACGCCTTCCGTAGCAAGAGAGCTCAAAGCTTTTGCACGCTATCTTACCAAAAAGCAGGTATCCTTTGTCGTGAACAGCAATTACCGAAACGATCATATCCGCGGCACCCAGGTATTTCTTCCCAACGCTTCGGTCATCAGCACCTCCATCACCAGGAAAGAGATTGAACGCATTGAACCCGAAGAACAGGAATGGGAGCGAAAGCACGCGCCTACCTTATTGCAGGCGGTAAAAAAAAGAATGACCAATGCCAGCACTACGGAAAAGGAGGAGCTTCCTTTCTGGGTCGGTTATTACCAGGGCATGGTGGAGTCTGTGGACGAATTGTTTACGGCTACGCCGGATATGATCTTTGACGATTCTTTATGGCTTACCGGGACCAAGTTGAGCGTAAAACTGGTAGAGCGTCGCAGTGGCAATACCTCAAGCGATGCCGTTATGCTGATTCCCTCGCTGGGCATTGCTTTTATGAGCGATCTCTTAAGCAATGAGCGTCATCCCTGGATCAGCGATGGAAGCGTGGAAGGCTGGCAGGAATCGCTCAAATTGTTTTACGAAGATACCTTGTATCATACCTATGTGCCCGGGCATGGCAAGGTCTGCGGCAAGGAACCGCTAAGAACATTGTACGAATACCTCGAAGATATAAAGACCCTCTGCGAATCTGTCAAAACCGATTCTGCCGAAATAGCCCTGATGCATCAACCTATTCCCCAGCCTTACCGAAGCTGGTTTTGCGGCAGGTTCTACCAACCCAATCTCCAGTTCATTATCAACTCCACCAGGCAGCGATCGGAAGAGAACAGCCTGAGGGTAAGACAGTATTGATAACGATCATATCAAACGGGTTGCGTTTTTTTGCGCTTGTCTCCTCCGCGAAGGGCAGCATTAACAAGGTAAAGGTCAGACGTCCCCTGATAGGGATGATCGCAGCGCTGACCGTCCTATTGTGTTAACAGGAATAAAAATCAAACTTCTGAAGCTATTTGGGTCAGCGGCCGGCTTAGTAGCTATTGCTTTACAAGAATAAGGATCAAACCCCATGCGCTTTTTTCAGCGCGTCAACAGTTTTCTTTTCGCTGCCGATGAATATTTTTTTTCCGTTGATGACGACGGGCCGCTTCAGGAAAGTATATTCCTGTAAGATCAGGGAACGATAGTCTTTTTCGGTGAGCGGTTTATCTTTTAATCCCATCTCCTTGTATTTCATGGAACGGCGGCTGAACAGGGGTTCGTATCCCCCGGCCATTTCCGCCATCTCATCGAGTTGCGCGGGCGTGATCTTCTCGGTTTTTATATTCTGCAGGGCATAACCTTTTTTATCGGCATGGATAGCGGTTAACAGGTCGCGGCAGGTGCTGCAGGTTGTCAGGTGGTAGATCTTTTTCATGCTGCAAGTTAAAACCTTTCTCAGGCTGAATACGTATTTATCCAATCAATGATCGCTGATTATTAGCGCACAGGAATTATGCAATGGGTTTTCCGCATCGGCCCCAAAAATTACCGCCGTCATAGGCGATGGTTTTCATATAGGACCAATAAAAAGAGGATGACTCAAAAGTAAAATGAAAGCCCTGAGAATCGCATAAGCGCAATTTGTCTACATATAGGCCCAATAAAAAAGCGCGTATCGTTCTGATACACGCTCTTCCTGTAAAACGAAAACCTTATAATTTTTTGATCTTTATATTCCTGTACCATACGGGATCGCCATGATCCTGTAGCGCGATACGGCCGGTTTTGAAGGTTCCGAATCCCTTCCATTGTTTGAATTTGCTGTCGTCTATCAGCGCCTTCCATTGATCGTTCCATAGTACGGTTTTTAGAACGCTCGTTCCGTTGAGCTTGAATTCCAGGTCGCCGTTATTGGCAATGATCTCTGCCAGGTTCCATTCGCCCGCCGGTTTAACCGTTTCCGGGGAGCTGGAGACCAGGTCGTACAGATCGCCTGCGCGGTGCTTGATGATCTTTGCATCGGCATGGCCGGCGTTATCCAACACCTGCATTTCGGGTCCGGTGAGATAGGTCTGACCATACTTAGGCTCTTCCTTTACATAAAAGATGATGCCGCTGTTGCCGGCGGGGCCGATCTTCCATTCCAGTTGCAGGTGGAAATTGGTAAACTCGTCA
>JAEUVR010000212.1 GCA_016786785.1 Chitinophagaceae bacterium | reverse complement strand
TATATACTTAAAGGATGCTGAAGAAGAGGGAGGGGCGTTTGAGAAAAAAATTAAAACATTAACTACAACTTTAAAAGAAAAAAGGTAAAAGAAACAACATTGGATGCGGCAATAAAGGAAAATTTAAAGAAAATCGACTATGAGCTTTGAGTTAGATAAGGACTATGGCAATGTACTGCAACTGCTGAAAGAAAAAATAAGGCAGGCAAGACTAAGGGCTTCCCATACTGTTAATAAACAGCTTTTACAATTGTATTGGGAGATAGGAAGTGCAATTTCTCAACAGGAGAAAGCCGGGGGTTGGGGTGCAAAAATTATTGAAACACTGGCAAGAGACCTAAAGATAGAATTCCCGGATATGACTGGTTTCTCAAAAAGAAACCTTCGGTATATGAGGGATTTTGCCATGACCTACCCAATTTTGCAACCACCGGCTGCAAAATTACAAGACATTGAAAATGAAGAAATTGAATTTGTGCAACCACTGGTTGCACAAATTCCCTGGACGCACCATACCATTATCTTGGATAAACTGAAAACAGAACAGGAAAGGCTGTTTTATATTCAAAAAACAGCCGAAAACGGATGGAGTAAGAATGTATTGGTGTTACAAATTGAAAGCAACCTGCATCAAAGACAAGGACATACAGTTAATAATTTTTCAAACACCTTGCCCGTATATCAATCAGATATGGCGGGAGAGATGTTTAAAAGTCCATACATTTTTGATTTCTTAAACCTTGGTGAAGAAGCGAAAGAAAGAGAATTAGAGAATGGATTAATACAACACCTAAAGAAATTTATGTTGGAACTAGGCAGAGGCTTTGCCTATGTGGGCAACCAATATAACATTGAAGTGGGTGGAGATGATTTCTTTCTTGACCTATTGTTTTATAATACCCGGCTTCATTGCTATGTAGTTTTTGAGCTAAAAATAGGCGAATTTAAACCGGAGTATGCAGGCAAACTTAATTTCTATCTGAGTACAGTTGATGCACAAATAAAACAACCGGAAGATAGACCCACTATTGGCATTCTGCTTTGCAAATCGCGTAACCAAACAATTGTAGAGTATGCACTACGAGGAATAGACAAGCCAATGGGGGTTGCTGATTTTGAACTGAAGAAATACCTGCCTGCCGAATTGGAAACAGAATTGCCAACAATCAAGGAATTAGAAAGAGAATTAGAAAAGGAAATGCAGGAGCTGAAAGAACAACAAAACCCGGTTGAAGCAAGGTTAAAAGCAATAAAAGACAAACTCAAAAATATACAGGCCGATGAAATACAAACACCTGTCACCTACACTATACTAAAGGGGCTATACAGTAACGGATTAAAACCGCTGTATAAAGAACTGATAGAAAAGTTAGCCAGTTTTGAAGAAGATTTTCATAGCAAAACATTTAGCTGGAGCGGTACAAATAAACACGTAACCAGTTTTGAACAGTTTGATGAATTCTGGAACACAGAAGAAAATTTAAGAAACACAAGCCATGTAGATTTTAACTATGCTTTACATGGTCTCAAAAAGGCCGGTACAGAAAATTGTAATGTAGGCCTTTGGTTAAACTTTGTCATGGACACCTACTGGTATGGCTTTGTACTTGTAAACCATAATAACCAACAACCCTTTCTAAAAAAACTATACCACCAGCCGATAACAGATAACGATAAGCAAAAAATTATTGAATTGCTATTGACTAAAGTAATGGATGATATTGACTGGAATCTTGAAAGAATAAAAAAGGGTAAATGAGTTACAAACTAAAGACATTGGTTGTTTGATACTAAGGCTGACGGAAACCGTGTTTTATTTTTTGTAACTTTGTTCAGCTACATATCCAGCTTGACCTTGTCTGTTTGGTTATGTGCATATCATCATCTTTTTTATCTTTGTTTAGCGCCGGTCAGTTGGGCAGAGCGGAATGCTATTCCCTGCACATCGGCAGTATCCGTGCGTTTGCGGCAGGAATAAATTTTAAAGCCAGCCGATGCCGATGGTAAACAATATTTTACGACCTGTTTATTTATATAGATTATGGGAGTGTGGAGACAAATAGCCGAATACCTGTACCTCCGGAAACGGGATCCTAATGCGTCTAATACCAAATGGATGAGGTATATGCATGGTATAAACCGCCTTTCGCTATTTATGTTTATCATAGCGGTGATCATCATGCTGTTGAGGCTGTTCGTGTTTAAAAGGAACTGACCGTTTCTGTCGGCTACGATGCCTCAAGCCTTATATATAAGCAAACAGCAATGACCGGGCAACATCAGGCGTCAGCAAGCGCGCTGTCGATATGAAAAATTACCATTTACATGGGCCGGTCAACAGCATACTTCCCAGGCGTTCTGTCCGGAAGAATCTCCGTTTAATCGTCGGGTCGCCGCCTCAATGATCCCTTATATAATGATAGATGATTGCCGCGGCTTTTTGCGAAGCCTGTCCGTCTTCCTCCAATATATTTTTTAAGGCGGCATAATCGGCGGCGATCTGCCGGATGGCCTGTTGGTCGTTCAGTATGCGGCTCAGTTCTTTTTTTACATTGTCTGCTGTCAGCTCATGCTGAATGAGCTCCTTTATCACTTCCTTGTCCATGATCAGGTTCACCAACGAAATGTATTTGACCCTGATCAACCTCTTGGCAATTTCGTAAGAGACGGGCGATCCCTTATAACAAACCACCTGCGGAACGCCCAGCAGGGCTGTTTCCAGCGTGGCTGTGCCCGATGTTACCAATGCCGCCTTGGATTGCATCAGCAGCTCATAGGTTTTGTTGCGGATAGAGCGGACATTGGGATAGGCGGCCATGAACTGATCATAAAAAGAATCGTCGAGGGATGTCGCTTTGGCCACGATAAAACGATATTCGGGAAAGGCGGCGCTGGATTCCAGCATGATGGGCAGCTTTTTGGCTACTTCCTGTTTCCTGCTTCCGGGAAGCAGCGCAATAATATTTTTCTCATTCAGCGGGGAGAGAAGGGTTTCCGGAATGGGCTCCAGGCTGGTTTGAACGTTATTGATCACTTCTGCCAGCGGGTGCCCGACATATTCCACCTCGTAGCCCCATTTCTTATAGAACTCCTTTTCAAAAGGAAGGATCACCAGCATTTTGTTGACATGCTTCCTGATCTGTTTTACGCGGCTCTCTTTCCAGGCCCATACCTGCGGAGAGATATAATAGATCACCGGGATCTCTTCTTTTGCCGCCCAGGAAGCGATGCGCAGGTTAAAACCCGGATAGTCGATCAGTACAATGACATCGGGCTTAAAGGCAAGAATATCTTCCTTACATAAACGCAGGTTGCGGAAGATGGTCCGGATATTTTTAACCACTTCAATAAATCCCATAAAAGCCAGCTGCCGGTAATGTTTTACAAGGGTTCCGCCGGCCTGCTCCATCAGATCGCCGCCCCAGCAACGGATATCAGGAATATTATCCAGTTTTTTAAGTTCTTTGATAAGATTGCTTCCATGAAGGTCTCCCGAAGCTTCTCCCGCTATTATATAATATTTCATACGCTCTTGTAATCGGCTATAGTATAAATTTTAGCGCCAGGCTGGCGATGGCATAGATAAGGGTGACGACAAAAATTCCCTTCGCGGTTTTATCCCTATGCGCATTGATATATATCGTGAACAGCGCTATGTTGAGGAGCAGGCAGGGAACCGATATGGCGCTGATCTGGGTTTTGTTCTGACCGAGAAATAAAAAAAAATCGCCTATCCCGAACGTAGGATAGAATTTATAAAAATAATAAATGATCACGCTGAGCAGGGGCGCGAGAAATCCCAGCAGCAGACCCAATTTCAGATTATCTTTTTTTAACATAGGTTAATATTCCCGGGGGATGGGATTACCATTTCCAGGTCTTTTTCAATTTGGTCCTTAGTTCGTAATGGGTCAGGTCGAAAGTGACGGGCACCACGCTCACATAATTGTTCTCCAATGCCCATACGTCCGTATCCTTTCCCTTGTCGAAGTTTACGAATTCGCCGGTAAGCCAGAAATATTTCCTGTTGTTCGGATCGTTCCGTTCAACAAAATCCTCTATGTATTTGGCGTATGCCTGCCGGCAGATCTTTATCCCCTTAATAAGGCTCTCCGAAACGGCAGGGAAATTGACATTCAATATGGTGTGTTTATCCATCGGGTCTTCCAGCATCTTCTGCACCAGGATGCGCGCATATTTTTTTGCGGCCGTAAAATCGGCGTCGATACTGTAGTCGAGCAGGGAGAATCCAATGGAGGGGATGCTCTCGATAGACGCTTCAACGGCGGCCGACATAGTGCCCGAATAAATGACATTAATGGAATGGTTGGCCCCATGGTTGATGCCGCTGATGCAGAGATCGGGTTTTCGATGCAGGATCTTGTCCACTGCCAGTTTAACGCAGTCTACCGGGGTGCCGGTGCATTGATAGGCTTCTATCCCCTCAAAACTTTGTACGGTCGTTAATCTTAGCGGATGGCCGATGGTAATGGCATGTCCCATGCCCGACTGGGGTTTATCGGGGGCCACCACCACTACTTTCCCAAGGTCTTTTACTGCATCTACGAGGTTTTTGATACCCGGCGCGGATATGCCGTCGTCGTTGGTGACCAGGATAACGGGTTTAGCTTTCTTTTTTGTTTTTGCCATAATTAATTTCTAAAAATAGTTCATTTACAATCAAATTGCCCCTTTCCCTGTAAACGCCTCTTAAACTACCCTTATTTTGTTCATAGAGAAGGGTTTTTTATTGTAACCCCGGCCGGCCAACAGATCCGGTAACATTTTGTTCATAATATGGGGTTTTATACAAGCCCGGATCAGCGCCGATGAAGACCGAAGCCGCATTTTGCCTACATAAATGAAGGGTTGTCGGGTAAATGCAGGGGAAGCCAAAAGGCTGATGCCGGAATTTTGCTCATATTAAATGAAGTTTTGCCTCTCAGGCGCCCAATCTGCCTGGTATAAGCATCAACATTTTGTTCATCTAAATGGAATTTTGTCTGGTTTACGCTACCTTTGCACCCGGTAAAAAAGCGGCCGGGGACGACCGTAAAAACACATACCCGACACTACAACCAGTTAATTTATATGGCAGGTCAGTTAAAAGAAGTCCGTAACAGGATAAAATCGGTTCAGAATACACAGCAGATCACCAAGGCAATGAAGATGGTGAGCGCCGCCAAATTAAGGAAGGCGCAGGAAGGGATTGTCCAGATGCGTCCTTATGCCCGGAAATTACAGGAACTGTTGAGCAATATTGTCAGCGGTTCCGATGGCAATATCGGCATGAGCCTCGCTTCGGAAAGGCCCGTTGAGAAAGTGTTGATGATCGTGATCACCAGCGACCGCGGTCTTTGCGGCGCCTACAATGCCAATATCATCAAGCTGGCTAAAGCTACTATTAATGAAAAATATTCCGCCCAGCAGGCGAAAGGCAATGTGGAGATATGGGCGATAGGAAAAAAGGGCTATGAGCATTTTTTGAAGAGTAAATTTAATGTCGACGCCCGCTTTAAGGATATTTTCCTGCATCTGAATTTCGAAGGCGTACAGGAATGCGCCCAGGCCGCCGTCAAAGCCTTTGCCAAAGGCGAGTATGACCGCGTAGAACTGGTGTATAGCGAATTCAGGAATGCGGCTACGCAGCGATTTGTGGTAGAGCGTTTCCTGCCCATCCCCAAGGTGGAGTCCAAAGAAGGCGACAAAAAAAGCGATTTTATATTTGAACCCGATCGCGAAAGGCTTGTGGCCGAACTGATGCCCAAGATCCTCAACACCCAATTATATAAAGCGGCGCTGGACGGCAACGCTTCCGAACACGGCGCTCGTATGACCGCAATGGATAAAGCCACTGAAAATGCCAACGAGCTGCTGAAATCGCTGAAGATTTCCTATAACCGCGCCCGCCAGGCGGCCATTACGACCGAGCTGACGGAGATCGTGAGCGGCGCTGCAGCCCTCCAGGGATAAGGCGCGCTTTCGCTGCATTTGTTGAATGCTAAAATGAATTAATATATGGAGATCGGGCATATTATACCTCATATTGAAGCGTTGGTTTTTGCCAGCGATAAGCCCTTAACGCCGATCGATATCACGGATCTGATCAATAATGCCTTTGGTTTTATGGACGATAAGATCACGATGGAGCAGGTGCAGACGGCTATTGAAGGGATAGTAGAAAAATACCGCTCCGAATTTTATCCCTTCGAGATGAGGGAGAGCGGGGGAGGATGGCAGTTCCTTACTAAAAAAGATTACCATAAAACAGTGGCGCAGCTGAATGGAGAAAAATTCCTGAAACGGCTGTCTACCGCCGCCCTCGAAACTCTGGCGATCATCGCCTACAAGCAGCCCCTTACCAAGGCCGAAATAGAAAGTATCCGCGGCGTCAACTGCGATTACTCTATTCAGAAACTGCTCGAAAAAGAGCTGATCGTGATCAGCGGCCGCAATGAAGAGCTCCCCGGTAAGCCGCTTATCTACAATACTTCCCGGACGTTCATGGATTATTTTGGCATTAATTCGCCCGATGATCTTCCCAAGTTAAAAGAGATATTTAACGCGGATGCAGTGAT
>JAEUVR010000097.1 GCA_016786785.1 Chitinophagaceae bacterium | reverse complement strand
GATCTTCCTTATTTCGAAGCCAACCTCAAAGTGGAAGACGTGATCAATCAACCCGTGTATGATAAGCAGGAGGATATTTATGCAGATCTGTTAAGAGAGCTCAAAGAAGCGGCGGCTGAATTGGATCCCGATCCAACGCTGGCTTCTTTTGGAGCCGCGGATATCCTGTTTAACGGAGATACGGATCGTTGGAAAAGGTTGGCGAATGCATTGCGTTACAGGCTGGCTATCCATGTGCGTTATGTCGATCAGGCGCTTGCGCAGCAACATATCGCCGATCTGAATGGCGCGGCATTGATCGAAAGCAACGCCCAGAATGCTTTGTTAAATACGATTGACGGGCCCTTGACAAGCAATCGCAACCCGCTGTTTGACGACCCTACAAATAGTTATCCGCTCTGGGCTTCCTTCACGACAACGGATAATCTTAAAAGACTCAGTGATCCTCGCTTAAGTAAATTTGTCAGTCCGGCTACCGATGGCGTTTCCGGATATAGAGGGCGCCCTATAGCATTGGGAACAAGCGAGAAAACATATTCCGAAGAAAACACGGCTGTGTTGCCCGCGTTTTTCCGCGAAGCCGTTCATCCGATCATCGTATTTAATGCGGCTGAAGCCTATTTTCTGAAAGCTGAAGCGGTCAATGCAGGGCTGATAAGCGGGGATGCGCAGGATTTGTATGAAAAGGGCATCCAGGCTTCTATGGGACAATATGCTGTAGACCCTGCGGCTATTACAAATTATCTTGCCTCTCCTGCCGCAATTTTAAGCGGTACGGAAGAAGAAAAGCTCGAACAGATCATTGTCCAGAAATGGCTGGCCATCTATTTTCAAAGCGCTGAAGCATGGACGGAATTTCGCAGGACAGGATACCCGAGAATATGGACAGGCAGCGACAAAGGAAATACAAATGGCGATATACCTCGCAGGCTGACCTATCCCCTGGATGAGTATGCGAAAAATGAAACTCATGTTAAAGAAGCCGCCGGGCGTCTTTCGGGGGGAGATAGTTATATGAGTAGACTGTGGTGGGACAAAAAGCCCGGTCTGCCTTTATATCATCCCAAGCAAGGAATATTCCCGCCGGAATAATAGTTTTTGCTAATTATGGATCGCGAGAATGGCGTTGAAGACAACCGGTAGAGAAGATCATTAATGCGCTAAGCTGAGTTGGATGATTTTAAATTGTAAATGCGAAAAGAAGTTAGCGTCTGATGCGAAGCGCTGTCGCCGGGCAGGCTTCGCATTATTTGCTTGTTTTAAGGAGAGAGATGTTTATTAGAACCAATCAATTGTTCAGCAAGAGCCCGGCTTAAGTAATACAAGTTATCTTGGATGACGCAAACTAAAAATGGAACCCGGGCATCGCATGGGAGGGTCTCCCTATGCAGGTCTGGATGCAGTTTTCAGCGTCCGGATGAAGCAAGAATTGTTTTCCGTATCCGCAGATCATCTTTAAACAGTATACATATATGTTCGTTAACAGGATAATAAATGATAAGCCCGGTTTTTTCTCGGGCCATGGCAAATACCGGACCGCGCTGATGGCCGTTTTGCTGGTAATGATCAATATCATTGGAGCTGACGCTCAGCAAACGGCTTTGTCAAAACTGGGAATAGAGGTAATTCCTTATCCCCGGCAAGTACAAATATTGGAAACGGAGTTTTTGATCGACCCGGCAGTAACGCTCGTCCTTGATAAAAGCGCTTCGGCGCAGGATAGATTCGCTGCTGAGGAATTGATCCGTCATCTACGCGAAGAGACGGGCGTTTCCATGTCTATAACAGATAAGCCCGGACGTAGATCGATTGTGCTGACCAGGAGGGGAGCGGATAAAAGATCAGGCGAGCAGGGGTATTCTCTGAAGGTAGGGGCAGATCGGTTAACCATTAGCGCCAGGACTGAAGCGGGATTATTTTATGGAGTGCAAACCCTTTTGCAGCTGGTTCAAATAAAAGGATCGGAATATTTCGTCAAGGGCATGGATATTGTAGACTGGCCGGATACCAGGATACGCGCAGTGCATTATGATACCAAGCATCACCAGGACAAACGCGAGTATGTCGAAGAGTTGATCAGGGAACTCAGTAGGTATAAGATCAATATGCTGGTTTGGGAATGGGAAGATAAATTCCTGTATCCCAGTCGCCCGGAGATTGGCGCTCCCGGCGCGTTCACTATGGAGGAGATGCAGGCGTTTACGCAGTATGCCCGGAAATACCATGTTCAACTGGTTCCCCTGGTGCAGGGCCTTGGCCATGTGAGTTTTATTCTAAAGTGGCCGCAGTATGCCCATCTTCGCGAATTATACGCGTCCAACTTCGAGTTTTGCCCGCTGAAGGAAGGTTCTTACGCGTTGTTACAGGATCTTTGGAAGGACGCTATGAAGGCGACTCCAGGCGCTGAATACATACATATCGGTTCTGACGAAACGTATGAACTGGGGTTATGCGCAGACTGCAAAAAGAAAGAGGCTGAAATAGGCAAGAGCGGCTTGTATCATCTTTTTGTGGCCAACTCGGCAAAGCCTCTTCAGGAAGCAGGCCGTAAGGTCATGGTTTGGGAATCGCCCATGGGATGGGAACAGGCCAAATTATGGGAATCGCAGAAGGGATGGACCAACGATAAAACAATTGTGCCGCGCAAAGGAATTGTGCTGACGGAGGAATATGAATACGAAACTCCCGACCTGGAACATGCGAAGAAGGCCAGGTCGTTGGGCTACCCCGTATTTGCGTATGACCCTAATCCGGGTATTGAGCAGATCTTCCTTCCTTATTTTTATAGCGAGGGATCCAAAGGCGCTATCAAAGAAGGATGTTTCCAACGCTCCTATGATTTTCTTACCTCCCGTATGGGTAAGGGCGTATTCGATGGAATGATCCGCACTTCCTGGGACGATTCGGGATTGCCTGTGCAGGCCTGGATGCTGAGCTTTGCTACTGCGGCGGCCTTTTCCTGGAATGCTTCGGCGCCAAAGGCGGATGAATTTATTCCGGCTTTTTTAAATAATTATTATGGAAAGGGTCAGGCAGATAATATGCATCAGTTATACAGGTTATTGAATGAAGGCGCTTACTACTATATGAATACGCTGGAAAGAAAGGTCTGGGCCTGGGGTCCGATAGGAAAAACGCATCTGCCTGATCTGCCGCGCACGGATGCGTTGGAATATGATCCTTATTGGAATATTGAATATGCCGACCAGGTAGAGAAGGCAGCGATATTCCTTAAAAAAATGGATACGGCTGTTGCGGTGGGCAAGAACAGCATCGCCGCCGGCGCCAGGCATACTCATGACATTGAACTTTTTATCAGTATTGCGGGGCTTGTCAGGCATACGGCGTTAACCTATCTCGATCTTTCAAACCTGGAGCGTTCCATTACGCAAGCGCACCAGCAGCGTTTTGTGAGTCATGATTCTACCTGGTTTTATCTTAATCAGGCGGAGGAGATCGTAAAGAACAATATTGAAAGAAGAAATAGTTTTTATGCCGGTATGGTTGACTTATGGGAAAAGACCAGGCTTCCTAAAGGCCTGTCGACTCCCGAAAAACCCTATTTTTTCAGGCAGGACCGCACCCGGCATTTTGCTAACCGCACCCCGGACCTGAAATATCATATTATTGATGAAGAGGACCTCGACCTGGAAGGATACCTGGAAAGACTAAGAGCGTTCAAGAAAATATACCATGAAACCTTTATGGGCTCCGGCGGCGAGACCAGCGCCACCGGCTCATGGCCCGTGCCGCGATAGGCGGCGCGATAAACATTTCATGCGGCGCTCCTAAAGATTAGGCGAGGGTTGCTAGGCGATTGTTCTATCTAATCTCATGTAAAAGGGGCATCGTATGTTTCATCGTTCCATCCCGACTATTCTGCCGCCTTCTCAAAGCGCGCCCTTTCTTGTTCTGCCATGCTTCATCCCAATTATTCTCTGCTGCAGTTCTTGTCGTATGAAAGAGATAATGCAACAACGCGTCCCTTGGGGACGTCTACCGATCTGATATTGGATAAGTGTCGCCCAACTTATTCTGTCGAGTTTGCTTTATATAATGATTATTGGCATTCATCGATAAAGCCGTAGCAGTCAAAGACTTTTCTAAACGGTAACCTTTTCCGGTTCTGTAGTTATCCCGAGATATGGAATAGATGGTAGTGGCTCTGTTTCAGATTATTACTTAGCTTCGGCTAGCGGCACTGGCGTAGGCGTATTGCTTAATAAATTTTTTTGCGCCTTTTATAAATCAAACGATTATGTCTTTAAGTAAAAGAGCTTTCCTTAAGCAATCTGTATTGTCCTCGCTGGCTTTTGCCGCTCCCTGGCCTCTCGAAGCATCTTCTGCCAGCAATGAAACAAACCGCAATAAGGAAAAGAAGGGACGAAAGTTTACCATGCAGCTCAATGGAGGCTTGATAGGCGTTAATGCAAACCAGGTCCAGTTAATCGATCTTGCTTATAAATATGGCTTTGAAACAGTAGCCGCTTACCCGCATTATCTGGCCAAACTCTCCGATCAGGAGTTGGCCCGCTTGTTGGAGGATATGAAAAGGAAGAAAATAGCTTTTGGGGTTGGCAACATAGCATTTCAGTTCAGGGAAAAGGAGGATGTATACCGGAAAAGCTTAATCGAGCTTCCCGCTCTTGCCTCCGCCCTGCAACGCGCTGGCGTTACCCGCGCCATGACCTGGATAAGATCCTTTCATAGCGAGCTGAACTACCTGCAGAACTTCAGGCAGCATGCTGTAAGGCTTAGGGAGACGGCCGCTATTTTGAACGACTACGGCATTCGTTTTGGTATAGAATACCTGGGCTCTAAGGCGCTATTGACAAGCGCTAAATATCCCTTCATTCATACGTTGGCAGAATTGCAGGAGTTAATTGCCGCTATTGGCCAGCCCAATGTCGGCATTCATTTGGATACGGCGCATTGGTTTGCCGCGGGGGAAAGCCTGGATACGATACGTTCCTTAACCAATAAGCAGCTCGTGGGTTGCGATATAGACGATGCGCTCCCCGGATATGAGCCTATTGAGAACCAGCCTGCTTTTCAAAGAGAGCTGCCTGCCGCTACCGGGATCATTGATACTAAGGGCTTCCTGGAAGCCCTGGTAGATATCGGCTACGATGGTTTTATACAGGCCGAACCCTTTAATGAAGCTTTAAACCAGTTAGACGACGACGAAGCAGTGCGCAAGACGGCCGCCGCTATGAAAAAAGCTTTTTCCTTTGTTGGCGGATAATGTTGAGATAATTTAAAACATCAGAGCCGGAGGGAAAAGCCCCCTTTTTGTTTGCTAATGGTAAGATAATTTAAGGCATCAAAGTCAGGGCGAAACGGTTCATTTTCGCTTGTTGATGTTGGACGAATTTAGAGTGTCAAAGTCTGGCAAAGCGATCCTCTTTGTTTGTTAATGGGCGCTGATGAGATAACCTAAAGCTTCAGAGCCGGAGCGAAGCAGCTCCTTTTCGTTTATTATTAGATAATGTCGGCCCTGATCGTAGGCGGAATATCTGTATTTTATTACAATTCTGCGGCAGTTAATAGGTGAATGTTGAGCCAGATAGTAGATGAAAAATACTGCTGTGCGCATGACAAACAAGTATTTTTTATATTGAATATCTCGGAGAATGGTAGTTGGAACGCTGCCGTGCCTGGTAAAAGCATTCATTATACCGAATATCTCGGAGGGTGGTAGTTGTAATACAGTTGCGCAACTGGTAAGACGCCTGAGCAGAGGTAGCATTGTTATTCGCAGTGGTAGCTGGAATATAGTTACGCCTGGAGGCAATTCGATCAATCCGATGAATGTTGAAGCCAGATTGAAGCAGGACGACAATATATTATTGACAAATAATATATGATTCCTTGTTTTTCAGGTAATTAAAAAACACATTTTTACATTCATAATTGAGTTAAAATCCTTTACATTTGCAAGCCAAAATTCATGGTATTTATTGCCGGATCGGGCGGTAAGAACCTGAAAATTCCTCCTTAGCTCAGTTGGTTAGAGCATCTGACTGTTAATCAGAGGGTCGTTGGTTCAAGTCCAACAGGGGGAGCGAAAGCTTTGTAAATCAATGATTTATGAAGCTTTTTTCTTTTAGAAAAAACCTGTTCTCTTCTTTTTAGGCACGCAAATCGGTAACCATACTTTTATT
>JAEUVR010000079.1 GCA_016786785.1 Chitinophagaceae bacterium | reverse complement strand
GGAGATCTTCGAGCTTGGCATAGAAGCCGAAGGTCTTGGCGCATTCGTCAATAAACCTTCCCTTCAATATCGTATCGTCCATATCCAGGACAAGAAGCTTATGGAACATCGAAAGATTTTCCCGTAATACCTTATTCATTTCCCTGTTGATCGTTTCGAGAGAATTGAATTGTTCTTCATTAACGGTTTCGGGGTAGAGATTCTGCGCTTTGGAGATGATGGCGCTGGACACTTCCTTGCTCATCTTCCCCAGGGATTCCCAGGGTTTGCTCTTATTTTCTATGTAGCCGATATTTACTTCCGCAATACGGGCTTTCATTAAGTACATATCTATGAGGATGCCGATATCTACCCCGTAATCATTAAAAAATTCAATCTTCGCGAAAAAGCTTTTTTTACCGGCGATCATTCCGCTTAGTGGCTGATTAAAGCTGGCCAGACCAGGATAGAGAATGGTTAGCAGGGGCTTAGCCACCAACTCTGTCACGCGTCCTGCATTACGGGCAAAACAGCCTTTGACAAAATCGGCTTCGTCTTTTACCAGGGGCAATGCCAGGTCGGTGATGGTATTTTCCGGGTAGGGATCAATATCGCCGTCCAGAAATACCAGCCATTCATTGCTGGAGCGCTTGATACCGTCTTTCATGGATATTCCCTTTCCCCTGACCTTGCTGCTGATGACAATCGCTCCTTCTTCGGCGGCAATGACCGCAGTCTCATCCTCCGATTGATCATCCACTACAATCACTTCGCTGACCAATGGCGCCTTAAGGCAAAATCGGACTACGTTAGCGATTGTCTGGGCTTCGTTTAGTACAGGAATGATCACAGTCACCATATATTGCCATAAGTTTTACCCGAACGGGAATAGAAAAATACGATATGCTTGTATAAGCTTCAGATAATCAACCGGATCAAATACCTGCTGGTAGCGGGCAAAAGCCATGCCTTACATCCCGGATTTTTCTAATTCCTTTCGTATTTGAAGGATTTTTTTCCACATCGGGAAAGCCCCGGCGGGCGGAAAAGATAGCGTATTCCGTCGAATGCGAGGCGGTCAAATCATTAATTTACCATTAAAATACTGGCGGCCAGAAAGAAAAGAAAATACGAAAAAAATGGCTGTTTTCAAAAAAAATGTTGATCGGGTAGCGGCTCAGTCTCAATCTTAACGCTTTTAAAGGCAGGGATAAAAATTCAAATAAGTCGCTCCCCTAGATTGGCGACTTCTTTTCGGCTTTGACGGTCCGGTATGTAGACGGACTTTTATAAACTAATTGATCGGTAACGACGTTGTGTCAGCTTTGATGCAAAAAACAGCGCTTATGATAGCGGACCGGTCGACTGAAAATAATGCTAAAAGAAGTTGAACCCCCTTCCTCTATCAGGATCCCGGAGCGTCCGCTAATAACAAGCAAGGCGGTCGATTAACAGATTCTCAGGTATATGGGCGCATTCGGCAACTTAACTCCGAAACGCCTGCCGCTACAAAGCAAGGGAATCTTTATATAAGTTTTATGTTCTATTGAGAGATTCGGACTAATCAGCGCGAATCTTGTTGCTTCTCTGCTTGTTCGCGCGGCACGCTAATACCAGGCGAGCCTCCGCCTCGTGCGCAGAAAATAAAAAATCCTTTCGTGAGAAAGGATTTTGCGAATTAAAGAGATATATCCTGAATGATTAATAATCCCTGTTGTAGCCTCCGCCGTTGCCGCCTCTGTTGAAGCCGCCTTTTTTATAGCCGCCCCCGCTGTTTCCGCCTCCGCCGCCAAAGCTTCTTTTTTTGAATCCGCCGCCGCCATTCTGAGGCTTAGGCTGCGCTTCATTGACGATGATCTTGCGCCCGAGGACTTCCGAATCATAAAGGCTGCTCAACGCGTTCTGAGCTTCGGTATCCTCCGGCATTTCTACAAAACCGAAACCCTTGCTGCGGCCACTTACTTTGTCTTTGACGATCTTTGCTGATGTAACAGAACCATATTGTTCAAATAGCGTTCTGAGATCCTCATCGGTCATTTGCCAGGAGAGGTTACCTACATAAATGTTCATTGTAACAAAAATTTTTTATTGTTCTGAAATCCGATTTTAAACGGTAGTTATCACAATGAACTGAGGAAACCGAAAGAAGGTAAGCCGCTTCAGAACAAGAGAACTAACTACAGTAATCAACAATGAAGATAAGGAATAATTTTATTTGAAAAATAAAATTATTCCTACCACATCTTATTGAAAACCATGTTATTCGCCAACTACTTCAAAGTCGACTTCGGCGCTTTTGCCGTTGCCGAAATCAATGGAGGCCTTATAGGCGCCCAATTCTTTTACTTCGTCGGCAATATTGATTTTTTTCCGGTCAATTTCATAACCCTTTTGCTCGCGGATAGCGCGGCTGATCTGTAAGGGGGTAACGCTGCCGAAGATCTTTCCGCTGGTTCCGGTTTTGGCTCCGATGGTCAGCGCGCCGTCGGTCAGCTTTGCGATAACGGCATTCAGATCGGCCAGCATCTTTTCTTCTTTCTTGCGGACCTGTTTTAGCTTTTCTTCCAGCGCCTTTCTGTTTGCCGGGCTGGCTTCTTTGGCTAATTTATTGGGAATCAAGAAATTGCGGGCATACCCGTTGCGTACTTTCACCAATTCGTTAGCAGCGCCCAGGTTATCTACATCTTGTATTAATATAATTTCCATGAGGCTTCTATTTTAAAAGGTCAGTTACGTACGGCAATAACGCCATTTGACGGGCTTTCTTAATAGCCTGCGACACCTTACGCTGGAACTTCAAAGAGTTGCCCGTAATACGGCGCGGCAATAATTTGCCCTGCTCATTCAGGAATTTTTTCAGGAACTCGGCGTCTTTATAGTCGATGTACTTAATGCCCATCTTCTTAAAGCGGCAATATTTCTTTTTGGGCTTCTCAGCCTTGATCGCCGTCAGATACTTTATTTCATTTGCTTTTGCCATGATTAAGCTTCTGTTTTTTCGGTTCCTGCCTGTACGCCGCTTCTCTTTCTTTCATTGTACTCGACGGCGTATTTATCGAGCGCAGTGATCATGTGACGCATGACGTTGTCGTCGCGCAGAAGCTGTATCTTCAGCTTCTCATTGAAGTCGGATGGCGCAATATATTCCAATACCCAGTAAAGACCGGTGGTCTTCTTGTGTATGGGATACGCCAGTGCTTTTAGTCCCCATGGCTTCTCGTTTAAAATTTTTCCTCCCGCGTCAGCGACCAGGGAGGTAAATTTTTTCTGAGCGACTTTATAGTCCTCTTCAGAGAGCACAGGGGTAAAAATCACCATCAATTCGTAATTGTTCATTACCCTGTTTTTTTGCCTGCGATAGCAGGCAGGTGAATTAATTTTTTTAAAAATGGGATGCAAAGGTAGGGAAACAGCTGCATATTCCC
>JAEUVR010000062.1 GCA_016786785.1 Chitinophagaceae bacterium | reverse complement strand
GCGAGATGGACGATCGTCTCCATGCTTTTCTGCATGTCCTGAACGCTTACGTATTCCTGCTTTCCATGAAAAGCCATTTCGCCGGTGAATAAATTGGGGCAGGGCAATCCCATAAAAGAAAGCCGGGAGCCGTCGGTGCCGCCGCGGGCGCTTTTATTTATAACGTCTATGCCTGCGCGCTGTATGGCTTCGCGCGCATAAGCGGAAACCTGCGGATGCCGGTCCAGCGCTTCTTTCATATTCCGGTATTGTTCTCTTACCGTAAAAACGGACCTGGCGCCGGGAAAATCAGCGATCGTCTTATTCAGCCTGTCCTCCAGCCACCGCTCGTATTCCTGCAGCTTGCCGGTATCAAAATCTCTGATGATAAATTCAATCTCCGCCCTTTCCGCGTTGCCGCCGATCCTTGTCGGATGAATAAAGCCGGCTCTGTCATCGGTCGTTTCAGGAGAAAAGGAATCGCGCGGCAGGGAGGCGACCAATGCGGCGGCAACCTTAATGGCATTGACCATCTTGCCTTTCGCATAGCCGGGATGCGCGCTGACTCCTTCGATAACCATCGTAACGCTGTCGGCCGAAAAGGTTTCGTCTTCAAAAGAACCGCGTTCGCCCCCGTCGAGCGTATACCCGAAATCGGCGCCCAGCTTCTGTAAATCGACTTTATCTACCCCTCTCCCGATCTCCTCGTCGGGAGTGAACAATATTTTTATTTCGCCATGGGGGATATCGGGACGCCGCATAAAAAAATCAGCCATATCCATGATCACGGCGACGCCCGCTTTATCATCGGCGCCAAGCAGGGTGGCGCCCGAGGCCGTAATGATGTCCTCTCCTATCTTTTGTTTAAGATAAGGATGCGCCGCTACCGTGATCGCCTGCGAAGGATCGTCTGGCAGTATGATATCCTGCCCTGAAAAATTTTCATGAACAATAGGTTTTACGCCCGCGCCCGAACAGTCAGGCGAGGTGTCCACATGCGCGCAAAAGCAGATCGCCGGGACCTTTTTAGCGACAGTGGCAGGAATGGTTGCATATACATATCCAAATCCATCGAGATGGGCGTCGCTAATGCCCATAGCCACAAGCTCCGCTACCAGCAGGCTGCTGAGCGCTTTTTGTTTGGCTGTGGAAGGTTGCTCATTCGATGCAGGATCGCTTTGGGTATCGATCTGCACATACCTCAGGAACCGCTCCTTAACCGTATAAGAATAGTTATGAAACATCTAATGCCTATTTTTGGGCAAGATATACATTCTATGGCATTACCCGGGGATAGGAGTCCGCTGATCAAACAGGGTTGGGCAAGAGCCCTGCTGCTGTTAGGGGTCTATATTGCAATTTCATTATGCTTCGGATTACTGATCAATGTGTTTACGCTAAAGAAAAGCATTGCCTTTACGGCTTTCACAGAGCCGGCGCTCAATAGCCCCGCCGTGCAATTATGGCTTACCGCTTCCCTGTTTGTGGCAATAGGCTGCGTATGGCTGTTCAGGAAATATATAGACCGCGAAAGGATCAACCTACTGCCATGGAAACGTTCTTCTATTCATCCCGACGGAACCATTGGATTTTTGCTTGGCCTGGCGCTGGTCTGTTCCGGATCGCTGATATTGTTTTTTACCCGCCATCTTCAATGGACCGGCATCGAGATCAATCTTACCAACCTGTTTATCGGCGTCCTGACGCTTATGGCAGCGGCTGTCGGAGAGGAATGGGTATTCCGGGGATATATATTGCGCAACCTGCTGCAATCTTTTAATAAGACCACGGCGTTATGCGCGAGCGCGCTATTGTTTACCCTGGCGCATAGCAACAACCCTGATGTCCATCCCATCGCGCTGGTCAATATTTTTTTAGCCGGTATGATCACCGGCCTGGGCTATATGCAAACCCGCAACCTCTGGTTCTCCATTCTTTTTCATTTCAGCTGGAATTTTTTCCAGGGCCCCGTACTGGGATTTCCCGTCAGCGGGTTGGCCGCCCGAAGCGTGTTTATCCTGGAAACGGAGGGCAACCCGATCATCACCGGCGGAAACTTTGGGTTTGAAGCTTCTGTGATTTGCGCCATCTTACTACTGCTCGCGCTAACCCTCTGGCAATACCTTAAGCCTCGGCCGTCCGGTCGTTATTAAACGGGATCGTTTACTTATGAATGGCTTCCGGGAAAGATCTAAGGAATGTTTCTTTCAGTCATATACGCTTAATCTTGCATTGTAGAATGACTTCCAGGAAAACCTAAAGCCTTGCCATCGCATTTTCCAAACCCGAGCTTATTCTTGCGGATCGATATCTCTATAAATGATTCCTGGAAAAATCTCAAGCCTGCCATTCGTTTTCCACCCGGACTTATCTTGCAGATCCCTATCTGCCAGGCGGCTATCAAATCTTCCCGTATTATTACCTGCCGCGCCCTGCTCACTCTATAACGCGCTGAAAATAATTCATGATCTTACCCGTATTATTTTAATTTTTTTTAATATCTTTTAATAGTCAAAATAATATGCATTATGAAAAAGATAATAATAGGAGCCGTAGTGGCCGGGATCATCATCTTCATCTGCCAGACGCTTTCCTGGACAATATTAGACCTGCATCGGTCTGCCAATCAGTATACCCCAAAACAAACGGAGATATTGAATTTTCTCGGCAATCAGCTTGAGGCAGACGGGCAATACCTGCTGCCTAGTCCACCTCCCGGCGCCTCGATGGAAGAAAGCCAGGCGATCATGAAGGAAACCGTCGGCAAACCCTGGGCTATCATCGCTTATCATAAGCAAAAGAACGATAACATGACGTCTTCCATCATACGCGTTCTACTGGTGAATATCTTTATGGCGGGATTATTCTGCTGGATACTTTCAAAAATGACAAAGCCCTCCTTTGCTACGATTTTTTTATCCAGTCTGTTCACGGGGCTGATCGTGTTCATGAATATTCCTTATACTACACATGTGTTCTACCAGACTTTTGACCTGACTGCAAGCCTGATTGATGCGATCGTCGGATGGGGATTGGCGGGATTATGGCTGGGACGGTTGTTTTCAAAACAGTCCTGATCGTTACAGTCCTTTGGCGATATTTTTTTCGTATATCACCTGCCGTTGGGGAATGGCCAGTTCTCCCGATATATCGGGCATGATATAGGCTACATTCTCAACGGAATTATAAGCGATATCAAAATATTTCCAGCTCTTGCCTTTGTCGATCGACTGGCCGACGAGATAAGAGATGATCAGCGCTTTTTTACCGTCTACAAAGCCCTCCCTTGATTTCCTGATCACGCATTGCCATTCCTGGTCGCTATCTGTAGTTATCTGGATAAGCTGTATTTTCTCCGGATACTCTTCCAGGTCTTTCTGCAAGCTCCTTAAACGATGAAGGTATTCGCGAAACCCCTGCCGTCCTCCATAATACTGAACAATTCCGGGATAGCTCAAAGAAAGATACTGATCCAGGTTATTGCTGCGAAAAGCATTGATAAGACTATCGGCGTATAAAAGGGCTCTGTGCGAAGCGGTAGCGCTATCCGACTGGGCATATAAGCCCATGGAAAAACATACGGAAGCCAGGAGAAATACCAGCGGCTTTGGCATTTTCATAGGGGATGATTTACCGGCAAAATATAAAAAAATCTCCCGGTATGCAAGTACCGGGAGATTAAGGCGAACCCATTCTTTCATGCTGCTTTTTCCAGCAGCGATCATTTTCTCAAAATACTGATTATCAGTAAATTAATTTCAATTAACAGTCGTAACCGGGAACGTACAAGGTTTACTTTATCAATCTATACGCCGCTGACGCGCCCGGCCTGGTATATGGATGAACCGTGCAAGGTCTGGTTCCTCAACCCGTACGGCCAATCATTAAGGCATGATGATCCTCGACGCCGAGGCAATGTCCACCAGTTCAATATCAAATATAAGGTCCTGTCCCGCAAGCGGATGGTTGGCATCGAGCATAACGGTTTCCTCGGCCACTTCCGTGATCACCACGGGGATCACCTGCCCGGTATTATTGGTCATATTCAACTGCATGCCCACTTCGGGCTTAAGGTCTTCCGGGAAGTTTGCCTTTGGGAATTCCACGATCATGCTTTCATCTTTCGGGCCATAAGCGTCGTTTACGGGTATCTGCACGGTTCTTTTATCGCCTACAGACATTCCTGTAACCCCGTCGTCAAAACCTTTGATCACCTGGCCGCTGCCTACTTTAAATTCCAGCGGTTCGCGCCCGGAAGAACTGTCGAAAGTTGTTCCATCGCTTAAGCGGCCGCTGTAATGCACTTTAACGGTGTCGCCTGATTTTACCTGTTGCATGCTCTGTTTTTATTATTGAAGAAATGATTGCTGTTAACGCTGCCGCGCATCTGTTTAAAACTTGCCGGTTGCGCAATTATTTTTAATGTTTCTTTTACCGGAACGAACAAAGTAAACGGAATAATTCCCATCCGCCAATAAATTTTAAAAGATTTAACGGGTATGTTCCTATTTTTATTCGCCGTTTCAGATTCTGCTTGTATGTTTGATCTTTACGCATCGGCGCCTGGTAAACGGCATCTCTGCAGGCGCCATGCTTATGGTTAAGCAGGCGCTAATTAATGAACGAACTATGAATACAATCCTTTTGTTAAAACCGTTTTTAGTGTTTTTGTATATGGGCTGCGCGCAGCCGGGCAATACAGATGCTGCCCCGCGCAACGATAGCCATAGGGCCGCTTCTGCCGGTCTTGCCGGCGCAAAACACGATCCTGCCCCGCCAGCCAGCAATGAATCAAAAATCATTCCCGCCGCAGAACGACTGGATCTCTATCTTCCGCTGGTCAAGGGAAAATCGGTCGCTCTCTTTGCCAACAATACTTCCATGATCGGCGACGAACACCTGGTA
>JAEUVR010000039.1 GCA_016786785.1 Chitinophagaceae bacterium | reverse complement strand
GATCATATTTCCGCCCTGCAGGCCAGGGCCATCAAGCCCTTACAGGAGCTGGAGAAAAAACTGCTCAGGGCTGAAAAAAGAAAATTCGAAACGCAGCAGCGACAGATCCAGGCAATGAGAAATACATTATTTCCATTCGATGGATTACAGGAAAGAGTGGAAAACATTATGCCCTTCTATGCCCGGTGGGGACAGGATTTTATCCGGATGATCTATGCGGAGTCGTTAACGCTTGAACAGGAATTCCGGGTGACGGCGATCAAAGACCGGGAGGCCTGATAGCCCTTCTGCGCCCGCCAGGCTAAGCGCCCGTTTTCACAATTAAAGACCGTCAACCTTGATCTGCCTGCAAGCTGCCGGCATTTTTTATTATCCCTATAATTTTATTTTCATCTTTAACAGGTGAGCTGCGCCTTTTTCATTATCGGCCCTGAGGCTGATCTTTAGTTTTCCTTCCTTCTCCTCCCGTAAAAAAATACGGCCCGCCAAAAAGCCTTTCATACTTTTTTCCAGGGTAGAAAGTTCGGTCAGCGAATTCACCCTCATCTTTTTCCTGCCGATCTTCCTTGCCGCATTTTCAATAATTCCAATATAACTTTTCCGGGTTGTTTTTTTATCGGCCCCGGCAGTTTCTCTCTCGCTGGATCTGCCGGCGGTCATGGTATCTGCCTTAGGCTTCGCCGCTTCATTTTCTTCGGCAGGGATATGAACAGACGATGCGGCAAAGATCAGGCAATCATTCAGCGGCGAGTAAATCACGCCGGTGACGCCAATGGCCGGATCAGCGCCGTCCGGCATATACAGGGAAAGAACCGTTAACGGGCTACCGGCCTGATCGCTCTTAAACTCCTGGGAGGTGATGATGGCCTGGTTGATGATATTGTACGCATTAACGCTGTTAAAAAAGATAAGATGATCTTCTATGGTTGCCGATGTAAAAACGTTCAGCATAACCACGCCGGACTGGCGCAGCCTGCCTAAAAAAATATCCAGGTTGGAATCGTAGGTTTCACTCCTGATGAAGAGATCATTTATAAGCGGGGAGCTGTCTTTTATCTTTTTATGATCTGTCAGTTTTATTTTCATCTGTAAAAATTATGGTTCAGGTCCATTCCTGAAATAATAACCGCCTTGCCTGTCCGTCTTAAATGGAGCGATCTGAACGAATAATCTGAAAAAGGGAACTCATTCCTTATCAAAGAAGTTTTGCCATCCCTGGGCCTTTATTTTATCTGCCTTGCCGATCACTTCCGCTTCCATCTCTTTTTTAAACGCGATCAGCTTATTGCCCACAACTTCGTCGAATGAACCGATCATACTGGCCGCCAGAATGGCCGCATTTTTTGAAGCGTTCAAGGCTACGGTGGCCACAGGAATGCCATTAGGCATTTGTAGTATGGAAAGAACGGAATCCCATCCGTCTATAGAGTTGGAAGATTTCACGGGTACCCCAATAACGGGAAGCGAGGTAACGGAAGCCACCATACCCGGAAGATGGGCGGCTCCTCCCGCCCCGGCAATGATCACTTTTAATCCTCTTGCGCGGGCCTCAGAGGCGTACCGGATCATGCGTTCAGGGGTGCGATGAGCCGATACGACGGTTAGTTCGAAAGGTATGTCAAAATCCTTTAGCAGGTCTGCGGCAGCCTTCATAACCGGAAGGTCGCTGTCGCTACCCATGATGATACCTACAATAGGGTCTTTTTTCATACTTATATATTCTGAGGTTCAACAATGTTGAAGAAAGATCATATCCTTTCCAGGACGCTGAAAAAGAAATCTCCCTCGATCCTGGCATTTTCATCGCTATCGCTGCCATGGATGGCATTTTCTCCCAATGAGGTAGCAAAAAGTTTCCTGATGGTACCCTCGTCGGCCTTGGCGGGATCTGTGGCGCCGATAAGCGCGCGGAAATCGTTAACCGCATTTTCTTTTTCAAGGATAGCCGCAATAACGGGGCCGCTGCTCATAAAAGACACCAGCTCTCCAAAAAAAGGCCTTTCCCTGTGAATGGCATAAAATTCACCGGCTTTTTCCGCATCCAGCCTGATTTGTTTTAAAGCTACTACCTTAAATCCTTTTTTAATGATCTTGTCGATGATCGCCCCGGCATGGCCATTTTTCATCGCGTCCGGCTTGATCATGGTAAACGTTCTATTGCTCATATTGCACATTTTGGGCGCAAGTTATAGTAAGTTTGGCATTTGCCTTGGACAATTAGAAAGGATTCAAGTAAAAATTGGCAATTGGGCATTAATTCCGCAACTTTGCCCACATTTTAATGAAGTCTATAACGGAAATATACGGATTATTATCAACGCCCAGGCGGGTAGCGATCACTACCCATCAAAAGCCCGATCCTGATGCCATGGGTTCTTCCCTCGGCCTTTATCATTTTTTACGAAGCTTCGGACATGAGGTTACCGTGATCTCCCCCACCAACTGGGCGAGCTGGCTGAACTGGATGCCGGGATCCGATAAGGTGATCGATTTTGAATCATTTCCTGATAAGGCCCAGGAAGTCCTGAATCAGGCGGAGTGGTTATTCTGCCTGGACTTTAACATTTTTCACAGGACCAAAAACCTTTCTCCCAAACTCTACGATGTTCGCTGTACGCGTATACTGATCGATCACCATCAGCAGCCCGACGCAGATAATTTTGAATATGGCGTCAGCGATACTTCAAAAAGTTCTACCTGCGAAATGATCTACGATTTTATCGTCGGTTCGGGTCATAAGGACAGGATCAATAACGTCATTGCAGAATGCCTGTACGCAGGAGTGATGGCCGATACCGGGTCTTTCCGGTTTGCCTCCACCCATGCAGGCGTACACCGGATGGTTGCCGAACTGAAAGAAAAAGGATTGGATCATGCCAAAGTGCATGAAAACATCTATGATAATTTCCTCGAAAACAGGTTCCGGTTTTTAGGCCATGTGCTCATGAACAGGATGGAGATGTATTATGAATACAATACCGCGCTGATCGCCATCTCCAAAAAAGACCTGCTTCGTTTCCAGGTAAAGACCGGCGATACAGAAGGATTGGTCAACTATCCCCTAAGCATACAGGGCATAAAACTTGCAGCGCTCGTCATCGACAGGGATGAAGAACGCAAATGGAGTTTTCGCAGCAAGGGCGGCTTTGACGTCAACGCTTTTTCGAGAAAGTATTTTAACGGGGGAGGGCATGTCAATGCATCCGGAGGAAGAACCGCCGACTCATTGGAAACAACAGTACAAAAATTTTTAGAGGCCATAAAAGAAAACGCCTCAGCACTACAATAAACAACAAATGAAAAAAATCACTACAGTCATTCTTGGAATGAGCCTTTTGCTGGTATTCGGCGCCTGCTCAAAAGGCGGCGGTTCATACAAAAAAACAAAGAGCGGATTGCTTTATAAGATCATTTCCGACGGGAAGGGCGAACTGGCAAAAAAAGGCGAATTCCTCAAAGTGCATTATACCCAGAGGATCGATCGCGTCGGCGGCCGCGACTCTGTTCTATCGACCAGCCTGAACGGCCTTCC
>JAEUVR010000036.1 GCA_016786785.1 Chitinophagaceae bacterium | reverse complement strand
AGCAATGCAGCCGTGCTGGAAGCCCAACTGTTAATGCTCAGCAGCCATAACATCCTGAACCCCCAGAATGGTTCTCCGATCACGCTGCCTTCGCAGGACATGGTATTGGGACTTTACTATATTACCAAAGGCAAGAGAAATACGGACGTTGACGTGGTCCGCGGCGAGGGTAAACATTTTTATTCCGCTGAAGAAGTGCTGATCGCTTACAACGAAAACAAAGTAGACCTTCACGCGTATATTAAAGTGAAGGCCGATGTGCGGACCAATGACGGCGCTATCGTGAACAAATTGATAGAAACCACTGTTGGGCGCGTGATCTTTAACCAGTTCGTGCCTAAAGAAGTGGGATATATCAATGCCCTGCTGACCAAAAAGAACCTGAGAGAGATCATCGGCGATATCATCAATATCACTAATGTTCCCAAAACGGCCAAGTTCCTGGACGATATCAAGCAACTTGGATTCAGAACGGCTTTTCAGGGCGGTCTGTCGTTCAATATCAACGACCTGATCATCCCTTCCATTAAAGAAGAAGCGCTCGACAACGCCAAAGCTGAAGTGGATGAAGTATGGGATAACTACAACATGGGTCTTATTACGAATAATGAACGGTATAACCAGATCGTAGACATCTGGTCGAGGGTGGATACCCGTATCACGGAGACCCTTATTCGCGAACTAAGCTCCGATAAACAAGGGTTCAATTCGGTATTCATGATGCTCGACTCCGGCGCCCGCGGATCCAAACAGCAGATCAAACAGCTCTGCGGTATCAGGGGACTGATGGCAAAACCGAGAAAAAGCGGATCGTCTGGAAGCGAGATCATTGAAAACCCGATCCTTTCCAATTTTAAAGGCGGGTTGAACGTATTGGATTACTTCATCTCCACGCACGGCGCCCGTAAAGGTCTGGCGGATACCGCGCTTAAAACGGCGGACGCCGGTTACCTGACCCGTCGCCTGGTGGACGTAGCGCAGGATGTGGTGATCACCGAAGAAGATTGCGGCACCCTTCGCGGTATCGCTATCTCGGCCTTAAAGGATAATGAAGAAATAGTAGAGCCATTGCTGGACCGTATTGTCGGCCGCACCTCATTACACAATATTTATGCTCCCGCAACGGATAACCTGATCGTTGAAGCCGGAGAAGAGATTACGGAAGACATCGCCAAACGTATCGAGTCCGCCGGCATTGAAACGGTCGAGATCCGTTCGGTGCTGACCTGCGAAAGCAAACGCGGCGTGTGCGTAAAATGTTATGGTAAAAACCTTGCTACAGGCAACCTGGCGCAGAAAGGCGACGCAGTGGGTATTATCGCGGCACAGTCTATCGGCGAACCGGGTACGCAGTTAACTTTACGTACCTTCCACGTGGGCGGCGTTGCGGGTTCCGCTTCAGTCGAGTCCACGCTTTACGCCAAGTTCGACGGCACCATCCAGTTCGACGGTCTTCGTTCGGTGGCTACCGAAACTACAGACGGTTCAAAGAGCCAGGTGGTGATCGGCCGTACCGGAGAAGTAAGGATCATGGACGTAAAGAACGACCGGTTGCTCATTACCAATAACGTCCCCTATGGCGCGCTATTGATGGTGAAAGACGGTCAGCAGGTGAAAAAAGGCGATGCGATCTGTTCATGGGATCCGTTTAACAATGTGATCGTAGCGGAAATTGCCGGTCAGATCAAATTTGAAAATGTAATTGAAGGCGTTACCTATAGAGAAGAAGCAGATGAACAAACAGGCCACAGGGAAAAAGTGGTTATTGAAACAAAGGATAAAACAAAGATTGCCACGCTTATCGTAGAAGGCAAGGATGTTAAAACCTATAACCTTCCCGTGGGTTCGCATATTGTGGTAGATGAAACAGAAGACGTAAGGGCCGGCCAGGTGTTGGTGAAGATCCCGCGCACCCTGAGGATGCAAAGGGATATCACCGGCGGTCTGCCGCGCGTAACGGAATTGTTTGAAGCCAGGAACCCGGGCAACCCCGCTATTGTCTGCGAAATCGACGGAGTCGTTTCCTTCGGCGCCATCAAACGCGGCAACCGGGAAATTGTAGTGGAAGCCAAAGACGGAGTAGTGAAAAAATACCTGGTTCCCTTAACGCGTCAGATACTGGTGCAGGATGGCGACTTTATCAAAGCCGGCGCCTCGCTCAGCGATGGACAGGTTGCTCCCGGCGATATCCTCTCCATTAAAGGTCCTTTTGCCGTGCAGGAGTATGTGGTTAACGAGATCCAGGAAGTATATCGCTTACAGGGCGTGAAGATCAATGATAAACATATTGAAGTGATCGTACGGCAGATGATGAAAAAAGTAGAGATCGTGGACCCGGGCGATACCCGCTTCCTTGAAGAAGACCTGGAAGACAGGTTCGACTTTAATGAAGAGAACGACTGGATATTTGATAAGAAAGTAGTGACAGACGCGGGAGAAAGCGCCAAGCTGAAAGCCGGACAGATCGTTAGTCTTCGGGAGATACGCGAAGAAAACTCTTTGCTGCGTCGTTCCGACAGGAAGACCGTTGAGTTCCGCGACGCCAACCCGGCTACCTCTCACCCCGTGTTGCTGGGTATCACCAAGGCTTCGCTGGGAACGCAGAGCTGGATCTCCGCGGCGTCTTTCCAGGAAACCACCAAGGTGCTTTCATCTGCAGCCATTCAGGGTAAAACAGACGAGATGCTTGGCCTCAAGGAAAATGTGATCACCGGCCATCCGATACCGGCCGGCACCGGTCTGAGGGATTTCGACAACATGATCGTCGGAAGCAAGGAGGAATATGAATTGTTACAGACTACCCGCGAAGCGATGAGCTTTGATGATGAAGAATAATTGAACGGGAGGATGAAAAATAAGCTGAAGTAGGGAGCGCAAGCTTCCTACTTTTTTCATGAGAGGATCGCCCTTTGAGAGATCGGCGCCGGCGTGCAGTATCGTTTTTTTAACACTTTTATTTTTGTATTTGGGTCTATCTTGTAAGACATCCATGTTCATATAAACTGCTTTGAATGAAAAACATTTCTACTTATCTGAGCTTATTATCCCTGGCGCTTATCGGGGTCCTTTTTTATCTTCATTTTAATACTACCGAGAAAAAAAGCCATGAAGTTGTGCGCGGCGACCAAAAAGAAAACGCTTCCTTTAAGATCGCCTATTTCGATATCGACTCATTACAGGCTAAATATGATTATTTCAAGGACGTCTCGGATAAGGTTAAATCGAAGGAAAGCTCAATGACCTCCCAACTGAATAGCCTGCAGCAGAAATACCAGAAAAGGATGAAGGAATTGCAGGATAAAGCTCCTACAATGACCCAGTCGGAAGGAGAGGCCGCGCAGCGCGAGTATGTGCAGATGCAACAGAAATACCAGGAAAACCAGATGTCCTTAGAGCAGGACCTTAAAAAGCACCAGATAGACATGATGACGGATGTGCGCAATAAGATCGAAGACTACCTGAAAAAATACAATAAGGATAAGGGATATGCTTTTATCCTGTCTTATGAGCCTGGGTTTATGCTGTATTACAGGGATTCTCTTTATGATATTACCAGCGATGTGATCAACGGCCTGAATGCAGAATACAAGGCTAAGAAATAAAACCGGCGGGGATATCGATAGCGGCCCGGCATGCCTTAGGCGCGGGGCTGCCGGGCGAAATAGAGGGAGGAGAAAGATTCAGATTTTCGATGATTTATTATATCTTCATCCATTCTATTTATAAATACGTTTATTTATTTCTATGCCAGATAACGCCCCTTCTTTCAAACCCACTCTTGGCCTGCTAGACGCTACCATGATTGTCGCCGGCTCCATGATAGGATCCGGTATTTTTATTGTCAGCACCGAAATGACCAACTATGTAGGCTCGTCGGGATGGCTTATCTTAGCCTGGGTGGTCGCAGGTTTTCTGACGGTCGCCGCCGCCGTGAGTTATGGCGAATTGAGCGCTATGTTTCCTAAAGCAGGCGGACAGTATGTTTATCTTCGCGAGGCTTTCGGCCCCCTTACCGGCTTCTTATACGGATGGAGTTTGTTTGCCGTTATTCAAACCGGCACCATCGCCGCGGTGGGCGTCGCTTTCTCGAAATTTGCCGCTTATATATTCCCCGCTCTCGGCCCGGATAACCTGATCATTGATTTCGGTATTACCGATCCGGATCATCCATTGCTTAAAATAGGATTGCACGGTATATCTGCGGCGCAACTCGTTTCCCTGGTAATGGTCGTCTTGCTGACCTATATCAATACCAAGGGCGTGGAAGGCGGTAAGAAGATCCAGACGGTATTTACCATTACCAAACTGTTATCGTTATTCGGACTGATCATCTTCGGTTTGGTCCTGGCCGCTTCTCCCGAAATATGGAATGCCAACTGGACAAATGCCTGGGAAGCCAAAAGACTGGTACCGGAAACAGGAGAATGGAAGCATGCCATTGGCCTGGCAGTAGCCCCGCTGTTTGCCAGCGCCCTGGTGGGATCTATCTTTTCCAGCGACGCCTGGAACAATGTGACCTTTATTGCCGGCGAAATAAAAAAACCGGAAAAAAATATCGGCCTGAGCTTATTCCTGGGCACCCTCATCGTTACCATCATCTTCATCGCCACCAACCTCATGTACCTGAGCGTACTGAGCCTGAATGAAATTGCTACAGCCCCCGATGGAAGGGTTTCCCTCGCCGCTGCAATAAAGATATTCGGCGGCGCCGGCGCTTCGGTGATTGCGGTGATGATCATGATCTCGACCTTCGGCTGTAATAACGGATTGATCCTTTCCGGCGCCCGCGTATATTACACCATGGCCAAGGATAAACTGTTTTTTAAAGAAGCAGGCAGGCTGAATAAACACAATGTTCCGGCATTTGCTTTATGGACGCAGGGCGTATGGACCTGCCTGCTCTGCCTGAGCGGCACCTATAACCAACTGCTTACCTACGTGGTATTTGTAGTGGTTATCTTTTATGCCCTTACTTTATTGGGGATATTCCGACTAAGGAAAAAACGCCCCGACCTGCCTAGACCATATAAAGCGTTCGGGTATCCCCTGCTGCCGATCATCTATTGTGTGATGGCATTCCTGATCTGCGGCGCCTTGTTTGTATATCAACCTATGCAGACCTGGCCAGGCGCATTGATCGTATTGCTGGGTATTCCATTGTATTATTTTGTAGTGCGCAGGAAAAGATAATGCCGGATTAAGAAAAACGGCTTCGATTGATCCGGGAGCGCTTGTGGCCTAAAAGGGTAAATTAGGATTAAGATCTTTCACATACCCAATACCAGGCCGTAATAAAAGCGTTAAAGAATAAGCCAGGATTAAAACCGGATCCTACTTATCATTTGAGCGGTTCTTGATAAGCGTAAAAGCTAAAACAGGATTAAAACCCATGTTGAAACTGGATTTTGAGAAATTATTTGACGAATTCGCGAATATTAGGATAGGGGTATTGGGCGATGTGATGCTGGATACGTATTGGTGGGGACAGGTAGAGCGGATCTCCCCCGAAGCGCCCGTTCCCGTCGTGTCCCTGGAACGTAAGGAATATCGCATAGGCGGCGCCGGTAATGTTGCTCTTAATCTTGCTTGTCTTGGCGCTGAAACCTCTGTAATTACTGTCGTGGGAAATGATGAAGAAGGAAAGGTGTTGAGATCCCTGTTCCAGGAAAATAATATCCGGACAAAATACCTGTTGTCGGATGATTCCAGGATCACCACCAGCAAATCGCGCATCATCAGCCGTAACCAGCAGATGATGCGATTAGACGCCGAAATAACTGCCGATCTTTCCCCTGCCGGCGAAGAACAGCTACTGTCCGCCATATCGGCTTATCTCTCTGCCGAAAAGCCAAACGTCATCATCCTGGAAGATTATAATAAGGGCGTACTGACGGAAAGAGTGATTCGTGAAACCATTGCGCTTTGTAAAAAACATGGCGTTATCACCAGCGTCGATCCTAAAAGAAAACATTTCCTGGCATACCGGGAGGTAGATATTTTTAAACCCAACCTAAAAGAGGTTAAGGAGGGCCTGAACCTGCTGATCGACGAAGTGAATGAAAAGACTTTAAGAGATATTCATCATGAATTGAAAAAGCGTCTTGATCATGCCATTTCCTTTATCACGCTCTCCGAAAAAGGGGTCTTTTACCAGGAGCAGGACCAAAGCAGGATCGTCCGGTCGCATTTCCGCAATATTGCCGATGTTTCCGGCGCGGGCGATACGGTGATTGCCGTAGCTTCTCTTTTATATGCCGCAACAGGCGATATCCGCCTCATGGCCGAAGTGGCGAATATTGCCGGAGGGCTGGTTTGCGAAGAGGTCGGAACCGTAGCGATCAATAAACAACGCCTGCTGGATGAATGTAAGCTGCTGCTCTCCTGACGCAGGTCTGCCCGCTTTGTAAGTGAAATATTTTTTGGAATTATTCCCCTGATCATACTAATCGGCGGCCAGTGGAGTTATTGAAAGATAGAAAGTTTGGAACCTGTGCCCATAACCCGACTGCTGCTATTCCTGTAGGAGGCGTCGTCTGGTAACGGTATATAAATAAGTGGTTTAAGCGGCCTGTATTTTGTTATTTAGTCAGTAAATTCATTTATGCTTGGCGTTACCATCCTGGGAAATAATTCGGCCTTACCGGCTTTCGACCGTCATCCGACCTCGCAGTTGGTGACTGTTGACGACCAGGTTTTTTTGGTGGATTGCGGCGAGGGATCGCAGGTTCAGCTGGCAAAATACAAGATCCGTTGGAGCAGGATCAACCATATCTTTATTTCTCATCTTCATGGCGATCATTATTTCGGGTTGCCCGGGTTTATTCATAGCATGGGACTGTTGAACCGGGAAAACGACCTGCATTTGTTTGCGCCCGCTCCCTTACAAAATATTCTCAATCTCCAATTCTGCGCCGCAGGATCGACGCTTCCCTATACTTTACATTTTCATCCACTGGAACAGGAAGGAGAGCTGGTGAGAACGGACAGGTGCAGGGTGAGTTGTTTTGCTACCAAACACCGGATCCCCTGTTGGGGTTTTAAGTTTGAGCAGATCAGGGCCCCGAGGAAGATAAACCCGCTGAAAGCCCGTAATCACAAACTGGCTTCTTCCGTATTCGACAGGCTCAAATGGGGAGAGGATGCGATCAATGAAGAAGGGCAGTTGATCAATAATGAATCGGTCACTGAAGCGGCTCCTAAACCGAAATCCTATGCTTATTGCGCCGATACCATATATGACGAAACATTGGTTGAAAAAGTGCAGGCAGTAGACATATTGTATCATGAAACGACCTACCTGAAAGACCTGGCAGACCGCGCTGCGCTCCGTTTTCACGCAACGACGGCGCAGGCGGCGGCGATCGCGCTGAAAGCCGGGGCCGGCAAATTGCTGATCGGTCATTTCAGTTCGAAATACGATAGGCTCGATGCATTTCAGCAGGAGGCGCGCGAAATCTTTCCCAATACCGAATTAGCCCTGGAAGGAGCCACTTATTTTGCTTAGTGTGTTCCAATTTGCCTAAGGAAATACCTCTTGGTCCACGCAAGAGACCATGCTACGATAATCCTTGCTTCTATTCTCCTGGATTAGGCTCCCCTTTCTTTAAAATTGGATAAAAAATTTACAGCGGATAGCTAACAATGCTTTTCGGACCGTCTTATTATCGTTCAGGAGTCCCGTCGCATCCAGCTATGCGGACAAAAAAAATCGCCACGACGGCTATCGTGGCGAGAATTGAGGGCTTTCAGAATAACTAGGAACGCTATTATTTAAACCCAAAACTGATGCAAATTATGCATTTCCCACCTATTTACGGCAGATGGACGCTGAGCTCATGCCCTGCTCTAACCAGAACAACGAGAAAATATCTATCCTCCCGAATCCTGGTAAAACATTAAAATTACTTTTATGTATTGTTATAGTTATGGTACCCGGCATGCCTGGTACGCCGTACTGATGTCTATTGTCTTCCATTGTTTGTCGTGTTATTCCAACCTTAGGCTTGCACCGGAAAGAAAATCCGAAAGATCGTCCGGTAGGAACGATGCCTGGACAATACTAGGCGCCGGCGGCGGCGGAGCGATGTTCTATCAAACCGTAAGCCCGCATGATCCCGATTTTGTTTTCGCCAGCTCTGATATGACCGGTTCATTCGTGACCTACAACGGCGGTAAAAGCTGGCGTATGTTCAATCTTCACGGGGTTGTTCGCTTCTACGCGTTTGACCCTGTCGATCCCAATACGGTCTATGCAAACTCTATCGGGTTGTTTCGCAGCTCAGATAGAGGCAATAGCTGGGAGCTGGTTTTTCCCCGGCCGGAAAACGTCCAGGGAGTTGTCTCCAAAGGCGACCATGCGGATGAATGGCTGGTAACCAGGGATCGTTCCAGCCGACGGGTAACCACGCTGACTATTGATCCTGTCGATTCGAAAAAGCTATACGCGGGCGTTTCAGAGGATGGCGTAGCGGCATTGTATGCATCAACGGATGCCGGAAAGCATTGGGCGCTGGAACGGAAACTGGATAACGAGGCGAAGCATATTTTTATTGATCCTGCTTCGCCGGCACAGAACCGTACCATTTATATTGCCAGCTCCGGAGGCATCCTTGTGAAGGCAGGCGGCCAGTGGAAAATGAATAGCGCCCCGAAAGGCGTCCGGATGCTTACGACATTTACAGGAGGCTATGATTCACGGGAAAAATCATTTGTTATCTATGCGATGTCGGGAAAATCATATTTTAACCAGGCCGGAGATCCATTGGGCATCTATATAACAACCGATGCCGGCGCAACCTGGGAAAACAGGCAGGATGGATTACTCGCTTATGCTAGCCCCGGGAGCGTTTTGCCGGAATGGCGAACCATTGCTACCAGCGCCGCACACCCCAATACACTGTATGTTTCTTATAATGATTTCCGGTTAACAAACGATAGCATCGCTTTCGGAGTGGCCAAAAGTGAAGATTACGGAAAAACCTGGCGGCTTTCCTGGAAAGATATAAAACTAAGAAACAGGTACATCACTTCGGAGAATATGAAGGATGGCTGGCTGGATGAACGTTTCGACGCGAATTGGGGTGAAAATCCATTTTCGATCGGCGTGTCGTTCACTAATCCGGATATTGCTTTTTGCGGCGATTTTGGACGAACCATCAAAACCTCCGACGGAGGGAAGACCTGGGAACAGGCGTACACAAACCGTATTGAAGGGGCCGGATGGAGATCCAGAGGGCTCGATGTAAATACAACGTATACCATTTTACGCGATCCGTTCGATAGTAATCATATTTTTATTCCTACCACCGATATCGGGTTGATGGAAAGCTTCGACGGCATGAAAAGCTGGTCGAGCGCTACCCATAATAATGGCGTTCCGCCGGACTGGGTAAATACCACTTACTGGATGGTATTCGACCCCCAGCAAAAAGGGAAGGCTTGGGCCGTCATGAGCGATTATCATGATTTGCCAAGACCGAAGATGTTTAAGGGTAATGATGTCGAGTCATATGGCGGAGGCATCCTTGTTTCAGAAAACAGCGGCAAGACCTGGCGTCCGGTTAGCGAGGGAATAGGTAAAGCGGCCATGACGCATATATTACTCGATCCGGCAAGTCCGAACAAAGCGAGGACGCTGTTTGCCTGCGCGTTCGGAAAGGGAGTGTATAAATCCACGGATGGCGGAAAGACCTGGGCGCTAAAGAACAACGGGATCGATGGAACGCAACCCTTTGCCTGGCGGATCGAAAGACGGGATCAGGACGGGGCCTTATTCCTGGTGGTAAGCAGGCGAAGCGAAGACGGAAGCATAGGGAATAGTTATGATGGCGCGATTTATGTTTCCTTTGATGGCGCGGAAAACTGGACAAAGCTCCGGCTGCCGGTTGAAACGAATGGCCCAACCAGCCTGATACCGGACCCTCGGCAACACGGGAAACTCCTGTTATCGGCCTGGGGCAGACCCGTTGCCGGAAAATTTTCTCCCGACATCGGAGGAGGCATATTTATCTCGGAAGACGACGGAAAAACCTGGAAGCAAACGCTGAGTATCGACCAGCATATCGGGGCAGTCTCATTCGATAAAAGGAATAATCGCTTTTACGCCTGCGGCTTTAACGGATCAGCCTATTATTCTGAGAATGGAGGAAGCGCCTGGTCGCGCATTAAAGGATATAATTTTAAATGGGGACAGCGGGTGGAGCCCGACCCGGAAGACCCAGAAAAAATATTCGTTATTACCTACGGGGGAGGAGTCTGGCATGGGCCGGCGCTGGGCGATCCGGAGGCGCCGGAAGATATTGCTATGCCGCTGAAAAGGGAATGGTAGCGGTTGCTGGTAACCGGGAGAGCATCGATCAAATTAATTGTTTAAAAATAAGTACTGGTGAAAATATAATTTTAGTATGAGAAAAATAATCACGGGGATTTTAATGCTGTGGGCGTCATCTATTTCTTTTGTTATAGCACAGCAGCCGGAAACGGTCCGGGTAAGGCCAGCGGAGATCTTTGATGTGCTGAATAATCCCGGAATAGGATTCACCACCTTTCAACGATTTAACGGCGATACGTTGAACTACGGCTTACACTGGATCGAAGG
>JAEUVR010000426.1 GCA_016786785.1 Chitinophagaceae bacterium | reverse complement strand
TGTTGGCCACAAACTTCATGGTTTCGGGGTTCGGGGTCATTTCCGTGTAAATGCTGATTACCGGGTTTCCTGTTTTTATCATATCTCACCGTTTAATTAGTGCAAAAATAGCAAACCTGCCCCATAAAATGCGGATTTTAGCAAATCCTTTAATGGTCGCAGTCGTCGGCATGGGCGTGATGATGCCCGCGACAGTATTTATAATTGGAAAAATGAGCAATGATGATGAGGCCGACGGCAACCGGTAGGAGGATAAGCTGATAGTTATGCCATATCTGCTTGGCTATCAGTAACAAAATGCCTATGGTAAAAACGAAAATAGGCGCAATACGATGATGATGTTTGCGGTAGCCGTGCCGGAGCGAATAATAGCCGACGGCAAAGGCGAGCAATATCATAAAATATTCAAAGGCGGTATTATCAATGATATTGATGCCGAAGATAGGCAGGGAACTCAATACCAGCGGCAGAACCGCGCAGTGAATAGCGCAGGCAAGCGAGGCGGCGATGCCCAGGGCGTCCCAGTTGAAGCGTTCCTTCATGCGGCAAATATACAAATAAATCATTTGATGCAACAGTGTTGCAAAAATTGAGAGCGGCTTATTTTGCGTTTTTCTGACGTTCTGGTTTGGGTATTGTTATATGGTCAAACTGAACCCGATGGGTCGTAACTTTGTATTGTAACAAAAGGGCCCTGGGCTGCATCGCGACCTGTCTTATGGCGAGCGGTTGCCTGTTATTTTACGCAAGAAAGATTATGAGCAAAAAGTCGATTTTTTATACTGTTTTTTTCACGCTTTTAACGATAGGCTTTTATTTAGGCCTGAAGGTCATTATACCCGGGTATGCCGATGAACGTTTCCAGGTATTGAATACGGTCAGGCCGTTTTCTTTTGTCAACCAGGACGGCAAGCAGGTATCAGAGCGCGATGTAGAAGGAAAGGTATACGTAGCCGAATATTTTTTTACCACCTGCAACGGGATCTGCCCTATTCTGAACAACAATATGAAGCGGGTATATGAAAAATTTAAAGACGAGCCCGATTTTGTGATCCTGTCGCATACCTGCGATCCGGAAACGGATAGCGTGGCCAGGTTAAAAGTATATGCGGATTCATTGGGGGCTCAGGCTCCGAAATGGCAGTTCCTGACCGGGAGAAAAGACAGCCTGTATCAATCCGCCCGCGTAAGTTATTTATTGGATGATCCGAACAACAATATGCAGAAGATGGAGGACCAGTTTCTGCATACGCAGTTTTTTGCGCTGGTAGACAGGAGCGGCCAGGTCAGAAAAAAAATTTACGATGGGTTGAAAAAAAATGAGATCAGGGAGCTGGAAAAGGACATCGCTACGTTATTGAAGGAGCCACCGACGCGGAAGCGGTTTATGAATGATCTTTTCATTAATAATTAAAAATGCCGTTGCACGCCATGAAAGACAAAGATCAAAGGGCGTATCAGATGCTTAAGGACAATCAGTTAAGCGTTACCGATAGCCGTAAGAACATTCTCGGGTTATTTCTTCACAGCGAGGGAGCGCTCGCCCATGCTGATATTGAAAAGAAGACGGGCGAAAAATTTGATCGCGTAACAGTGTACAGAACCTTACAGGCCTTTATGGAAAAAGGCATCATTCATACTATTCCTACGGCTGATAATTCCATACGCTATGCTTTATGTAAGGACGACTGTACAGAGGGGCATCATCATGACAACCATGTACATTTTATCTGCACCGTTTGCAATCGTACTACCTGCCTGGCTTCGGTCACGGTGCCCGAAGTAGAGTTGCCCCGGGGCTTTAAGCTAACCGACCGGCAGATGATCGTTACCGGTATTTGTATAGATTGCCGTTAATACAACGTGTTCGCTGCGGCGGGTTATTGGACCGGTTGCTGGAGAGGATGGGCAATTGGTTAAAACGGCTGTTTAAAGGAAGCCCCGATGTGGAAACAACGGGACTTTTGGTTAAGGCTCTGATTAGTAGCGATTTTGAGAATTCGTTTATGGGAGCTTGTATTGTTTTCGTTAAAGAAGTAGTAAAGGTATATGCTTGAAATAAGAATTTCAATACCACTTTAAGGGTATTTTTAAGGCGTACCGCTTCGACCGGCCAGGGCGGTTAGTCGTCCAGTTTTGCCATTTCCTCGCCCACAAAAGCCATCAGGCGCTGGATATGGTCCGGAGAAAAATTAAATTCCAACCCGGCATCTTTGTATAGTTCCGGAAGGGTTTTCATGCCGCCTTCTTTCAGGGCATTCATATAATTTTTTAATGCGGCGTCTTTGTTTTGCCGGAATTGCTTCCACATACCGATGGCCCCCAGCTGGGCAATGCCATATTCGATATAATAAAAAGGAACTTCAAAAAGGTGCAGCTGTCTTTGCCAGCTGTATTTACGGTATGCTTCCAGTCCGCTGAAATCTACGGCATCAGACGAAAACTCCCCGAGTATATCCATCCAGGCCTGGGTTCGCTGTTCTTCGGTATGCGCAGGGTGTTCGTATATCCAGTGTTGAAATTTATCAATTGTCGCTATCCAGGGGAAGATAGAGATCACTCTCTCCAGTTGGTGTTGCTTGGCCCGGACAAGGTCTTTTTCATTGTCAAAGAACAAATCCCAGTATTCCATGCTGAACAGTTCCATAGCCATGCTGGCCACTTCCGCTATTTCCATGGGGTATTCTTTGAAGGCATTCAGCTCAAGGGGATGGGTAAGAAAGGAATGAACGGCATGGCCGCCCTCGTGCACCATGGTAGTAACATCGCTCATCTGTCCGGCGGCGTTCATAAAAATAAAAGGCGCTCCGGTTTCTGCAAGCGGGCAGTTGTATCCGCCGGGGGCCTTGCCCTTACGGCTTTCCAGGTCCAGCCTTTTCATCTGGTCCATCTGCTGCAGGCATTCGGCAAAGAATGGGTTCAGCTTTTTGAAGCAGGCAATGGTTTTATTCAGTAATTCCTGCCCGGTTTTAAAAGGACGGAGCGGTTCCGTGCCCTGCGGTTCCGCTTCCAGGTCCCAGGGGCGAAGCGTTTCCAGCGACAGCTTTTTTCTTTTCTTTTCGTATAGTGTATTTACCAGCGGAAGCACATGTTTTTTAACGGCTTCATGAAACTGGAAACAATCCTCTTTGGTATAATCAAACCGTCCGAGCTCTTTAAATTTATAATCGCGGTAATTGCTGAACCCTGTATTTACGGCGATAGCGTGTCGTTTTTCGACCAGGGAATTAAACAGGTTGTTCAGCGCATCTTTATCCTCGAGTCTTCTTTCATTGATCTTACGATATACTTCTTCTCTAAGGGCGCGGTCATGGTCTTCCAGGAATTTAGCCGCCTGTTGTAAAGTGTATTCATTGCCTTTTACAGAGATGGTCATTTTTCCCGAGATCACTCCAAATTGTTGCTGTAGAACGCTGAGTTCGGCCTGGATAGGAATATTCTCTTCACGGAACAGCTCAATGCTTTTTCTGACATTCCTGAGATAGGTAAAAAATCTATGTTGATCCAGCTTGCCGGTATGAGGGTTTTCGATCAGCTTACGATTCAGCTTGTCGGCATAGGGCTGGATAAAGGGTTGGATCTGCGTGCAGAAATAGGCGAAAGCCTCTTCAAGGTCCTTGTTTTCCGTGTCGCAGGTCATGCGGATCTGTCGCCAGCAGGCGTCTTCGCTAACCACCGCTTCCAGTTCGCTGATGTCTTTCAGCCATTTTTCCAGCGCTTCAGCAGAATCTAAGGGCCGGTCCAATAGTTCTTTAAAATAAGGTTCAAGGGCGTCCCAGGTGGAGACGGCAAAATCTTCGGGTAAAAAATGCCTGGGCAGTTTTTTTATGGATGCTGTTGTGTTCATGGGACATTATTTATGAAAGCAGGGATCAAAATTATTATTGGTATGCTGAAACGCCCGGGAATCGCGTGACCAAAAACATCCATCAGGGACTTGCTTAAAAAGAGTATCCGTTGTTGATACGTTCTTGCCGGGTTTTCATAACATGCGCGTTCCTAAAAGGAGGTCGGAGAAAGAACATTGAAGTCGCTATTCCTTGGTCTTCTTTTTAGGGGCGGCTTTTTTAGCAGGAGCTTTGGTTTCGGTTTCTTTGGGCTTGGCCGCTTTGGCTTTTGTTTCTTTTTCGGCCTTCTTTTTAACAGGCGCCTTGGCTGTTGCGTCTACAGTGTCCGATTTATCTTCCTTTCCTTTTTCAGCTTTCTTTTTGGCAGGCGCTTTTTGGGGCGCGGCTGTTTTTTCTGCCGGCTGGGCTGCCGGTTCCTGTATCTCTTCAGCGGGACTTTCTTCTTCTACGGGCGTAAGCTTTATTTCTATTTGGTTATCCTTTAAAACGGAGAACCATTTAACCATTTTTTTAAGGTCGCTGGAGTATACTCGTTCGAAATCCAGTTCGGGATAGATCTTCTCAAAATATTTTTTCAATGCCGCGCCGTCTTTGGCATCGGGGATCTTTTCACCCGATTGTTCCATCGCGTGGAATATTTCCGAAAGGTTCACGTTATCGCGGACCGTAAATACTTCAATACTTTCCAGGTGTGAAAAGTTGTGAATCCTCGACGATAAGAATTTGGTGCTTTTATCCTCCAGGGAGCGCACAATGGCCCCGTCGTTTTTACTGCTTAACAACTCATATAATCCGGGGATTCCTGTAACTGCGATTATTTTTCCGTATTCCATATGCTGAAGGCATTTTAAAGGGAGTGCAAGATAATGATTTTGTTATTCGGTAACGACTCATTTTGAATTTCTGTCCGCGACCCCATAAAGCGTTAAGGCTGAAACCGGGTCGCGCAATATAACAGCGTTTAGAACAATGCCAATAATCTATAAGGCGTTAAGGCTAAAATTGCGCTGCCGGCTATTCAATTTTAAGTAAAAAGCGGCCAAGCGGGTTTATTTTTCGGCCCTTCTTTAAGATTTTAACGTTTTTGTTTTAAACCTTTTCTTTCCGACAGTTTCTATAGCGTTTATCGTCCAAATACTATAAGAAAAATTATGCCCAGGAATCTTACGCTTCTACTCGTCTTTACTTTATACACGTTTACGCTTTCTGCACAGCAGGTATCAGGCATCAGGGGCCGGCTCCAGGATGCGCAGGAAAAAACGCCGTTGAGCGGGGCCACGGTGCAATTATCAGCAATAAAAGACTCTTCCTTTAACATAAGCATAGTTTCCGGCCCAAACGGAGGTTTTATGATCCGTGATCTGAAACCGGGAGATTACCATATTAAGATCAGCTCGGTAGGCTACAACGGTATAGACAGCCTGGTTGCTTTTACCGGGGGGGTGGCGAACCTGGGAACGCTAAGCTTGTTTAGGGAAGCCAGCCTGTTGACGGAAGTAATCGTTCAGGGCAGCCCTCCTCCCGTGAGGCAGCGGGCGGATACTATTGAGTATAATGCCAGCGCCTTTAAGGTAAATCCCGACGCCAATGCGGAAGACATGGTAAGAAAAATGCCGGGGATCACGGTGGAAAATGGCGCGGTGAAAGCAGGCGGCGAAGACGTCAGGAAGGTTACAGTTGATGGCCGTGAGTTTTTTGGCGATGATGCGACGGCAACCTTAAAGAATCTTCCTGCGGAAATCATCGATAAGATACAGGTGTTTGACCGTTTAAGCGATCAGGCGCAGTTTACCGGCTTTGACGACGGCAATACGGCCAAGTCGATCAATATTGTAACAAAAGCCAATATGCGCAACGGCCAGTTTGGACGATTGTATGCGGGATATGGAACGGACGACCGGTATTCGCTCGGCGGTAATGTGAGCTTTTTTAAAGGCAACCGCCGGCTTTCCCTGGTAGGGTTGTTCAATAATGTGAATCAGCAGAATTTTGCCTCGGAAGACCTGCTGGGCCTGACCAGCAACCAGAATAGACGAGGCGGAAGGGGCGGCGGACGAGGGGGCGGGGGCTTTGGCGGCGGCTTCGGAGGGGGAGGCAATTCGGATAATTTCCTGGTAGGCCAGCAGGGAGGTATCAGCAAAACCAATGCTTTCGGGATCAATTTTTCCGATTCCTGGGGTAAAAAAACAGAGATCAGCGGAAGCTATTTTTTTAACCAAAGCAATAATTCCAGTAATGAACAGGTGGGCCGTGAGTTTTTTCTTCAAAACAACAGCAGCCAGTTTTATAAGGAAAACAGCCTGTCTTCTTCTACCAATTATAATCACCGCATTAACCTGAGAATGGAGTTTAAGCTGGATTCCTTTAATACGATATTGGTTACCCCGAATATCAGTTTCCAAAACAACCGTTCCCTAAGCAGCGTAACCGGGATAAACTCCTTTAATAAAAATGATATTTCTTCGGAGTCGTCGAACAGGAATTCCAGGGATAATTCGGGATACAATATCTCTAACGGTATTTTATACCGCCATTCCTTTAATAAAAGAGGAAGGACCGTTTCTGTCAATTTACGAACCAGTATTAACAACAGCGACGGCGAAACCTATATGGAAGCGCTGAACCGCTATTATAATACAGGCTCGCTTACCGATTCGCTGATGCAGTACACCGACCAGCTTACTAAGGGGAGCCAGGTTTCGGCGAATATTGCCTACACCGAACCTATTGGCAAAGGCCAGCTACAGATCAATTATGCCCCCTCCTATTCAAAAAATAAGGCCGACCAGCAGGTTTTTCAATATGAAAGGATCGGCGGGAAATACTCCCTGTTCGACTCCAGCCTTTCTAATAAATACGACAATATTTATGCTACCCAAAATGGCGGCCTGAGTTACAGGATAGGAAACCGCGATAATATGTTTTCGGTTGGCCTGTCTTATCAGTATGCCAACCTTTCCGGCGACCAGGCATTCCCGATAGCGGCGGAAGTGAACAGGAGCTTTATCAATATGCTTCCCAACCTGATGTTCAGAAGAAAACTTTCTCCGAAAAGCAGCCTGAATATTTTCTACCGGACCAGCACCAACGCGCCGTCTGTTACCCAGTTGCAGCAGGTGATCAATAACACTAATCCCCTGTTTCTGCGCACCGGGAACCCTGAACTTGATCAGCAGTATACGCACCGCCTAGTGGGCAGGTATACGTTCACAAACGTTACAAACGGACAAAGCTTCCTGGCCAATGTGTTCTTGGAGAAAAGGAATGATTATATAGGAAACGGAACTTTTATCGCTTCCTCCGATTCGGTCCTTTCCAGTACGGTCACCTTATACAAGGGGTCCCAACTGATCAAACCGGTGAATATGGATGGGTATTTAAATATCCGGTCTTTTTTGACGTACAGTATGCCGCTGAAATTCATTAAAACAAATATGAACCTGAATGCAGGGTATTCGTTTGGGAAGACCCCGGGTATGATCAACAATGTTTTTAATTTCTCAAATAGCCAAACCTATAGTTTTGGCGCTGTGCTTGCGAGTAATGTGAGCGAATATGTGGATTTCTCGTTGTCTTATACGGCAAATATGAATGATGTTAAGAATTCCATTCAGCCGGAATTGAATAACCATTATTTTAACCAGGTAGCGAGATTTGAGCTTAACTTATTGAGTAAGAATGGCTGGTCGCTTCAGAATGATGTGAACAACCAGGTTTACCGGGGACTTACGGA
>JAEUVR010000354.1 GCA_016786785.1 Chitinophagaceae bacterium | reverse complement strand
ATCCATTTTAATAAAATCAAAGGGATTAAAACCCGCTGCAGGTATGCCGTGGGTTGCGCCGATCTTTGTTTGCTCATCCCATGGATCGAGGATAACAACATTCTGTCCATATTCTTTTTGGGATCTTGCCGTGATATAGGCGTTTTCGCCCTTGGGGTCCGTCACAACATAAGAACCGGACGGTTGGTTTAACAAAGAAGGGATAATTAAGCAGGCGCCCTTACCTGAACCAGTGCCGGCCACTGTTATTAAATGACCCGGCTTAGATCGTAAAAGTCCTGAAACGCCCAGGACAAGGCCTGAATTTCCGCCTTCGGGATTGTTTGCCCTCATAAAATCCGCATAATTAGCCCAGCGCGCTGAGCCATGGTCCATATTTATCCCCTGGGACTGTACTTTAGGCTTTATTTTGATTAACCTGATAGCATATTTGATGAGAAATCCCCAAAATATCAAATAGACGATTGTCGACATTATACTTCGAATAGATTCCGGCAATCCTGCAATTGAAAATATCCATCTAAAGAATAATAAAGCCAAAACGCAATAAACAACTTTAAGTATGTTCTTTGTCTTTTCCATGCTGGTGAAATTTTAACTAGTTAGGGCTGTTCAATTTTGATGTGAAATAAATTGTTATGCGAATTTTATAGGGATTGAAAATTTGAAAGATCTGCTTATATAGCGCATAGTAGTTCGCGTATTGGAATAGGCGAGACATTAGGATTTTAGGATTCTCGTCTGATGCTATCTTTCGCGCCGTCTGTGAATGTGATTTATTCAACGCAAATGCTGCAATTGCCAGAATAACTGAGGTTTTCATCTGATGCTTCATGCGTTGCAGGGCCTGCTAAAAGAAATGTCGACTTGTAAATATAGATAACTATTATATATCGAAAGAATATTTATTCATCATCCCAAGTAATTAATAATCAATTAATTACAAAAAATCAACAAGAGTCGTATTTTTTATTATCTGACTTGGTAGAATGCACGAATTTTCATATTGCCATAAGCGATAGCGAGCCGCTATTAGTACAACCGGTCGGATATAAGCGTAGCGCCTAAGTTTTTATTTGGCAATGATTCGCCAAGTATATTCGGAGACAATAACAATTTACACAACTATATTTGAATCTTACATTTCTGAAACGCTACCATCTCGCCGTTGCAAGAGAGACAGATCAATAATTTTCACGTTGACGCACGCTCAGATCGATCCGATGTAGTATTTAGCTTCGGGTAAATGTAAATAAATCAACTGTATTAGGAAGATAGTCCACAATCGAGAGGTAGAGCGGCGCTCACCCCAAAACCGCCTTCGTCACACGGAGGGTGTTGCCTCCGATGATCTTGCGGATGGTCTCGTCGGAATAGCCCATCTGCACCATGCCTACGGTGAATAGGGGCCAGTTGGTCCAGGCCATACTTTGCCGCATGGCTTCGGTTTCTTTATAGTCGTCGGGGGGCCAGAGGGCTTCCCACCTGGTTCTTGAAGGGGATCTTAATGCGGTTATCTTTTTTTCTTCTTCCGCAGAGTACTGGGAAGCGTGCCCATAGTCTGTTCCGATAGCGACATGATCGCTTCCGAATTTTTTCACTACGTAGTCTATATGTTTCATCATGGCGGCAATATCGCCGGAACCGCCAAGGAAACGCGGTATGCAGCAGATGCCGATATAGCCGCCGGTATCGGCGATCGCGCGGATCACATTATCGGGCTTGGAACGGATATGCTTATTGACAGACGCTACGGTAGTATGACTGGCAACCATTGGCCGTTGCGATACCTGCGCCGCTTCCAGGCTGGTCTGCCATCCTGAATGCGCGATATCCACGATCACACCGACCTTGTTCATCTCTTTCACCACGGCGCGGCCAAAATCGCTGAGTCCTCCGTTGGCAGGCTCTGCGCAACCGTCGCCAATTACGTTGCGACGATTATAGGTAAGATGCATCATGCGGATGCCCAGTTGAAAAAATATGCGGATATACCGCAGTTCTTCTTCCACAGAAACCCATTCCTGCGGCAGGGGGACCCCGTTGCCCGTAAAATACAGCGCATGGCGGTTCTCATTTTTGGCCTGGAGGATATCATCCGGCGTTACGGCCTTGCTGATAAAGCTGCGCAGCATATCCGTAGTATAGGTAAACCGCGCCAGGCGCTTGAGCAAACGTTTAATATCATTGCCCTCTTCGCCGGCATTCTGGATAACGCAGGTGACGCCGGAGGCTTTGAATGCATTTTCCAGTTCCTCCCTTTCCCGCTGGCTGATCACATAGCGGGTCATGGACATTTCTTCCTGCAGATCCTGCATCTCCAACGGGGAAGCATGATCGCCAAGCGCCTCATTGAGGATGGCGCCGTCATGCGCGGCGCGGGGTATAAATCCATAGGTATCGATCACCACCGAGTTGCGGTGCAATTCCAACCCATGCTCCAATTGTTTCTTGGTAGGCTTTAAAATATTTAATCCCCTGTCAAATGCCTCTTTTATCTGATCGGTCATCTTAAACGGGCTATCGGTAAAATCCTTAGAGGAGAAAGGTTGACGAAGCGCGGTTTTATCATTATCCGTGGCTGATGCAAATCCGTTCAGCGCTCCGCCAGCCAT
>JAEUVR010000184.1 GCA_016786785.1 Chitinophagaceae bacterium | reverse complement strand
TACGGTTATTGGCAGGGGAACCAAGATAGACAATCTTGTGCAGGTAGGACATGATACGGTTATTGGCAGGAATTGCCTGATCGCGGCCCAGGTAGGGATAGCCGGCGCGACGACCATCGGGAACGGCGTAATTTTATGGGGGCAGGTAGGCGTTTCTAAAACGCTTACGATTGGCGATAATGCCATTGTATATGCCCAGAGCGGGGTACCCTCTTCGTTGGAAGGCGGCAAAACTTATTTCGGATCGCCCGTTGAAGAAGCTTCGGAGAAAATGAAGGAAAGGGTATGGATAAAACGGATCCCCGAACTATGGAAAAAGGTAACGGGATGAACTTCCGATGTATTTTAATTTTATCCCGGGCCTCAGGCATGCTGAAGTTAGTAGCCGGTCCGGCCTTCGATAATAAGGGCTTCACTCATAGGTATAATCATAGGGAAGGGCTTCCGCGAGCTTTTTCCATCCCCAGTACCCGGTGTTGATCACGTCGTACTGCTCATAGAAAAAACCATTTTCTTCAATGATAAACCCATCTGCTATATCCAGCAGCGTCGTCTGCATACGGCTATTGGCAGGCAGCTTAAACTCCTTCAGGAATATAGGGTCGGGGAATACGTTTTTGTAGCTGATACGAAAACGTCCTTCCCAGTTAATAGCCACCGTATTGCTGTCCGCCTCATAAAGCGAGCTGTCGTATATATTCTCCAGCAAGGTCCCGCGGGCATTTTTCCCCAGGCCCTCCATCTTTTCTATGATAAAACCTTCTTCCGTAACAATGCTGTCGTATAAAGCCCTCATAAAATGTAAGCGGGATCCCAGGTAGGTCCTTGCCCGGTTCTTTATCCACTGCGCGGAGACTTCTTCGGTAGTATCCTGCTCTATAAAAAACGGGAATCCCGTGAACTGGCTGATATTGGAATTATAATCATAACTAAAGGAATCTAACTGGTAACGGATAAGATAACCCAGCGCATTGTTTTGTATCAGGAGCTCTTGGTCGGCGGTTACCTTCAGGCGGTGCCGCTTTTTGTTTTTGGTGAAGAAAAAGCGCAGCGCTTCGGGGTTTTGCAGGATACATTCCGCGGCGTTCGGCGTTGTGCCAATAAAATGATCGAGGAAAAAACTTCCATATACCTGCCAGCCGTCGGCTACTTCATTGGAAGCCACTACCGCCACTTCTGTCAGGGTGTTGTCGATCACGGGCAGCGCGATCGTCAGCGTATCTTCCATCCCCTGCGTATTGCTGATCCGTATGGTTTTTTTATCATACCCGGTATAGGAGATTACCAGGTCGTATCCCCCGTTGGGAAGCCGCATGGCAAAATTGCCCTCTGCATTGGCAACGGTTCCATAAGTGGTATTCTGGCATAGCGCGGAAGCGCCGGGCAACGGTTGTTGCGTGGCGGAATCAATCACCCTGGCTCTGATGACGAAGGTCTTGTCCTGCGCCGATGCGGATAGCGTACAACCTATGATGATCATCAAGGCAATGAATGGTCTGGTAAGCATGGATCCTGTTTTTAAATTTTGTACTGCCTGCTTCGGGCGTCGGGGTTTACCCGTTATAAACGCTGAAGTCTGGCGGCATATTGGTTACACGCCTTATTAATTGTTTGATCCAGCGGGGTAAAGGAAAACCCGGGAAGCGCCTTCAGTATCTTGCTGTTGTCAAAGCATACCGTATGACGCGCCATACGCGCAGTCTCCCTGGTGACCAGGCTTTTTTTGTCGGTGAAGAACGATCTTATCGCCTCGACCCTCCAGGCCAGGGCTCCTAAGAATGGCGTCGCCTTCCTGTAAGGTCTTTTTTTGCCAAACGCATCGGCGATGGCGTTAAATACCCGCCGGAAAGGCCAGTTGTCTCCGTTAATGATAAACCGTTCTGCGGCGATATCGCTTTGCAGCAACAGCAGGATCGCTTTTGATACGTCTTCCACATCTACAAATCCGGAGCCGCCGCTGCTGTACCAGGGAAATCCTTTATATCCATTCTTAAACAGCGCGCAGCTCGAGGCATTCCAGTCGCCATACCCCAGGATAGTAGTAGGATTAGCGATCACCGCGTTCAGTCCCTCCGCTATTCCCCGCCAGACCTCCATTTCCGCATGGTATTTACTGACGGCATAGCGGGTATGCTTTTTATGTTCGTCCCATTTCTTTTCTTCATTGGTGAGTTTGCCGTCCGGTTGTTTATCCAATGCCGCTACCGAGCTGACATGAATAAAGCGCCCGGTTTTTTTTTCTAGGGCTATGTTGACAAGATTAGCGGTTCCTTCTATATTGGTAGCGCGCATTTCCTGCCCGTCTTTTTCCCGGAACGAGACTTTGCCTGCTGCATGAATAACGGCGTCTGCTCCGGTCATGGCTTCTTCTAGCCCGGCTATATCCCCCAGGTCGCAGTCAAACCATTGTACTTTTTTGAATATTTCCGGGTCGATAAAGAATGGGATATGCTTACTTCGTCGTATAGCCCTTACCGTATACCCTGCGTTCACAAGGTCTCTGATGATATATGCTCCCAGGAAACCCGTGCCTCCTGTAACGAGGATGGTAGACATAGCCGGAATTATATCGCTGAAATGAATTGTTTTAAGAACCGTACGTCATTTT
>JAEUVR010000182.1 GCA_016786785.1 Chitinophagaceae bacterium | reverse complement strand
TACGGTTATTTTTCTCAATAAACAGTTTGAACATGATCATTATACTGGCGCTTAGCCAAACCATCCCGCCGCTTTTGCCCTTGATTTCTGGATAATATTCTTTTTAACAAGAATATCTTCCAGCATTTGTTTTGCCCTGGTGTACTGCGACCTGCTGGTGCTTTCCTCAATTTCCAGGATCTCAGCAATCTCTTTGTGCGAATACCCCTCGATCGCGTACAGGTTCAAAACGGTTCTGTATCCTAACGGCAATACCCTGATGCACTCAACTACCTGCTTTGCCTGAACGATAGAAGGGACCGATTCTTCCCTGACCTGGGCGCCCGTGGCATGAATCAGATCCATGCTTTCATTGAACTTCTTATTCTTCTTCAGGTGATTGATGCAGGTATGCACCATTATCCTCCTGATCCACCCTTCAAAAGCGCCCTTGGACTGGAAAGTATGTATCTGGGTATAGACCTTGATAAATCCTTCCTGCAACATATCTTCCGCATCCTCCCGGTTATGGGCAAAACGGTAACAAACAGACAGCATTTTAGGGCTATACTTTAGGTATAGCTCCCTTTGGGCTACCTGGTCGTTATTAAGACACCCAGCTAAAATGGCTTCTTCGGTCATAAGAACCGCGTTGGTTGCCTCGTAATTTAGACAATTTTTCAAAGTAAATGCTGCCTGGGATTAAAAAAATTTGGGCTTCGCCGTGTAGGACGGATTTCCCCGGGAACGAGCTAGGGCTTAGGGAGATGCCCTCCTTCGCTCCTTCGGAGCTTCGGCGGGCGAGGCCTGATTGATCAGCCCGGAAGCGAATGTTGATTACGCCTGTGGCCCTGCTTTTGAATACCTGTCAGCGAACGACGAGGCCGGGTCTGACTGACCAGCCGGGAAATGCCTGTTGGATGTGCTGGAACCCTGTTAAATCATAGCCAGGCGTTTGTTTACCTGCCGTCTGCTTTTAAATATGTGCCAGCGCTCGACGGGCCCGGGCGGCCTCAGTTTATAATATCCGGCGGCGTGCTAAGGTGTCTGAGAAACGGTTGAAACATTTTAAAGCAGAACAAATGGACAATCCCCGGACTTGATTGTGACCAGCTTGGGACTTGTTTGATACCTAAAGCCCTATTAAATCATAGTCAAAGGGTCGTTTAATGCTCGCTCCCACTTTTAAACGAGAATATTGCCCGTCATTTCTGACGGAACAGGCAATCCCATAAGGGTAAGCATAGTGGGCGCTATATCGCCCAGTTTGCCGGGCCTGACCGTTCCTCTCCATTCCTTGTCTATGATGAACAGCGGGACCAGGTTTAAGGTATGGGCGGTATTCGGACTGCCATCCTCATTGATCATATAGTCCGCGTTGCCATGATCGGCGGTAAGGAAAACAATATAACCATGCGCCAGGGCCGCAGTCACCACCCTTTTGACGCAGGCGTCTACCGTTTCCACCGCTTTTATGCCGGCTTCCCATACGCCGGTATGTCCTACCATGTCCGCATTGGCATAGTTCAGGCAGATAAAATCCGGCTCTTCTTTTTCTATGAAAGGTATGATGGCGTCCGTCAGCTCATATGCGCTCATTTCGGGCTTCAGGTCGTAAGTGGCTACCTTGGGCGAAGGGATCATGATCCTGCTTTCCAATTCAAAAGGCGTTTCCCTGCCCCCGTTAAAGAAGAAAGTAACATGCGGATATTTCTCGGTTTCGGCGATCCTGATCTGCTTTTTTCCGTACCGCTCAAGCGTTTCTCCCAGCGTATTGTTGAGGTTGTCGGTCTCAAAGATCACGTCTACATGCTGATAAGTCCTATCGTATTCCGTCATGGTGGCATAATGAATATTCAGCTTGTGCATGCCAAAGTCGGGGAAATCGGTTTGGGTAAGCGCCTGCGTGATTTCCCGGCACCTGTCGGTCCGGAAATTAAAAACAATTACGGAGTCGCCTTCCTGGATGGTAGCTACGGGCGCGCCGCCGGATACGATCACCGTTGGTTTAATAAATTCGTCCGTAATATGGTTCTCATAGGCGCGGGCGATGGCGGCAACGGCGTTGTCGGCGGTCTCTCCCTTTCCCAGCACAAGCGCATCATAGGCGAGCTTAACTCTTTCCCATCTTTTATCGCGGTCCATCGCATAATAGCGACCGCTGACAGTGGCTATTTTTCCCACGGTCGCGTCAAGATGATCCTGGAGCTGCCGGACAAAATGCAGTCCGCTTTTAGGGTCCGTATCCCGTCCATCTGTAAAAACATGGATGAACAGCTTTGAAAGTCCTTCTTTTTTGCATACGTCGACTATTGCTTTCAGGTGGTCAATATGCGAGTGTACGCCCCCGTCGCTTACAAGTCCGGCGAGGTGCAGGCTTTTATCATTTGTTTTTGCTGTTCTTACCGCCTTAAGCAGGTATGGGTTTTCGGCAAAACTTCCATTACGGATGGCGACATTGATCCGTTGCAACTCCTGGTAAACGATCCTTCCTGCGCCGAGGTTAAGGTGGCCTACTTCAGAATTGCCCATCTGCCCTTCAGGCAGGCCCACGTCTTCTCCGCAGGTAACAAGGGTGGTATTTGGATATTGGGCGTAAAGCGAGCTTACAAAGGGGGTATTTGCATTTTGGATGGCGTCGGAAGATTTGACTTTCCCTAAGCCCCACCCGTCCATGATCAACAGTATTGCCTTTTTATTTGCCATATAGTCAGTTATTAAGCGTTTTTTAACGATTTTCAAAGGTAACACAAAGGAAGGGGATACAATTTCTTATGCTTTGATACTTTGGCATGTTTTTCGCATTTTTGTTGCAAATCATTGCCATGAAAAAAAATATGGGAATAGCGCTTGTTTCACTTTCGCTTTTCCTTACCTCTTTTGCCCCGTCTTATTCCATCGAAGAGGTGCTGTCTGCGTTGCGTAACGGGAATGCCCGGGAACTCGCCAAATACTTTGATACGAGAATTGATATTTCCCTGCCTGACATGAGCGATAACTTCAGCAAGAACCAGGCGGAAATGATCCTTAAGGATTTCTTTGGCAATAATGGCGTAAAGAATTTTGTGGTTAAACATAAGGGGCAGAATAATGGTTCGCAATTTTGCATCGGCCTGCTGCAGACCAGGAATGGAAACTACCGCGCCAAATTGTACATGAAAAAGAAAGGATCGCAGGAGGTGGTGCAGGAGATCGCTTTCCAGGCGGAAGAATAATTCCTGCCGCGCCCGGTTGTTGCACAGCATATCGAATATATTTTAGATCCTGATCTTTTTCGATAGCGGTTCGCTTAATCCCGGTATATAGTATACGGAGGTAAAAACCGGTCCCGGCCGCCGCCCTTTTTCTTTGCTTATTCCTTCATTTTTATTTTGATTAGTTTTGTTCCGGCGTTTATTTTAACCGCTTATGGAACAACTTAATGCATGCGGCATGTCGGATATTGACGAACGGCTCAGGGCGTTGATCATATCGGCTCTTCGGGAAGATATCGGAGACGGCGATCATTCCACGCTTTCCTGTATTCCCGCGACAGCGCGGGGGAAAGCGGTATTAAAGATCAAGCAGGACGGCATACTGGCGGGAGTGGATATTGCCCAGCGGATATTTGCGCTTAAAGACCCCGGCTCGCATATGCGGATCTTTAAGAAAGACGGAGAGCCCATGCAAAAGGGAGAGATCGCTTTTGAAGTGGAGTCGACGGTTCATGCCATCTTAATGGCAGAACGGCTGGTATTAAATACCATGCAGCGGATGAGCGGCATTGCCACGCTTACCGCGAAGTATGTCGAAAAGATCGCCGGCCTGCCCGCCCGGATACTGGACACCCGGAAAACCACCCCCAATTTCAGGCTGTTAGAAAAAGAGGCCGTTCGTATCGGAGGGGGCTATAATCATCGTATGGGCCTATATGATATGATCATGCTAAAAGACAATCATATCGATTATGCGGGAGGGTTAGAAAAAGCCATTCAGCGCGCATGGGAATATGTTAAGACTGTAAAACCGGGATTAAAAATAGAAGTAGAAACGCGCAACCTGGAAGAAGTGAAGCAGGCGGCGCTGACGGGGAAAGTAGACCGGATCATGCTGGATAATTTCACGCCGTCGGCGATCAGGGAAGCGGTGGAGATCATAGGAGGCAGGTATGAAACGGAGGCAAGCGGCGGGATAAACCTCGACAATATCAGGGAGTATGCCGCTACAGGAGTGGATTTTATCAGCGTTGGCGCGCTTATACACCAGGCGCAGAGCCTTGACCTGAGCCTTAAGGCCGCAAATGTTTAGATGCATCGTAATAGTTGCCGGCATGAGCCTGCCAACGGCTGATACATAGCATTAATAATGATAACAATAAGGGCCTAACAGGCAGGAAAATAAAAATAGAATTCAGCTTCAGGCTCCTTGGCTCGCCGACCAGAGTTTAACGGGCAGTAAGATAAATCTAAAAAGACCAGTAACCAGTATACTATGTCAAAGAAAAAATCGTCAAGTAACGGGATAGTATATTCGACAGACCCGGGGTTCCATCCGCAGCCGGATGAGCCGCAGGAAGCGAAAACAATACCTGCCGCGCTGCAGCCGCTACGTATAAGGCTGGACGCCAAACAGCGGGCGGGCAAGTCCGTTACTCTTATCGAAGGATTTGCAGGCGCGGAAAACGACCTGGAAGCGCTCGGTAAACGACTGAAAGCATTTTGCGGCGTTGGCGGAAGCGTTAAGGACCGGCAGATCATCATCCAGGGCGATCAGCGCGATAAGGTCCTGCAATGGTTTAAAAAGAACGGTTATACAAAAGCCAGGCTATAGACTTCAATCGGAAGGCATTCGCCTCGCTGAATATACCGCGCGGCGTTATTGTCCCTGCGCCAGGCTATAGGCTCTTTTATTTCCCCACATCAGCAGCAGCTCGGAGCTGCAGATCTTGAAATCGCCGCTCAGGCTTAC
>JAEUVR010000180.1 GCA_016786785.1 Chitinophagaceae bacterium | reverse complement strand
TTGATAAGAAGTATAAGGTTCTATCAACGCGATACGCGAAATATTTTTATCGAAAGCGGCGGCATGTAATAATACCGGCGCCAGTTCATTATCTGCCAGCGCATATACGTCCGTGATCGCCTTGTTGCTTTTTAATACCTGTGCCAGTCTTACTACGTCTCCCGCGCGAAGCCCTACAATACTCCTGTTCACCAGGATAGACGAGAACCAGATATTGTAAGACAGCCCTTTGATAAAAGAATCGCCGCGGAAACCGCTTGAGCTTGTTTCTCCGATACCCAACAGGTCCGGGGCCAGCACGGTAAACCCTTGCTGAACAAGGGATTCAATTTCGCCTCCTTCGCCCGCTTCAGCGGCCTTCCCCGAGGAATTCAGATAGATCAGCGCCTTATTGTTTGGATTGTCCGGGATCATCAACACATAGGGGATAGCATAATCGCCATATCCTTTGATAAAATATTTTTCCATCACATATCCTCCCGGCTTGCGCGTTCTTCCGGCAAATGCAGGTTGGTTGGCATTTCCGGGCGCATGGTATCCAGATAGTTTTTTTGCCGCGGATAATGCAGCGGGCAAATATTTTGCCGGCTCTTTTCTTAAAGCGTTAAGACGCTCTTCATGTTGTTGTGCAAGCTTTCTGTTCAGCGTGAAGATTGTTTCGCCATCTTTAATAGAGGCATGTATCTGACCCGTGGGGGTAACCTGGATCTCTTTGGTTAGTTCTTCAGTATTCAGGTCTGCATTACTACCGGGGTTCTGCAAATGTTTTTGAAAAAAAGCGTACATGGCCATCCTGTTCTTTTCGGTGGAAGCATGGCCTTCATCATCTTCTGCCATTCCCAGGTTCTCTTCCTTATTATAAGCCTTAAATACCGCAGACGCCTCTTTCACAGATTCCCTGGCGCCCTGTATGCTAAAGAAATCACGGGTAGGCGAAATCACAAGGGTAGGCTTGGGCGCGCGAACTTCCAAAAAATCGGCATGATCTATTCCCCGCGCAATCTCATGCGTAAAATTCTGCTCGGCATCCTGCGGCGCAATGGTATTCATCAACCTGGAAAAGCTGGTAATATACGATTCAGGCGCGGCCGCATAAACCCTTTCATCGATGGCTGCGATATAGGCAGACTGCGTTCCGCCGCCGGAGCGGCCGGTAATGCCGATCCTCGCAGGGTCCACTTCTTTACGGGTAATCACATAATCGATGGCCCTGATGCCGTCCCATATCATATACATGGCCTGGGAAGCGCCTGCAATAAAAGCCTGGGCGCCGCCATAAGAATGCCAGGCAGAAGCGCTGCCTATGCCTGCGCGAACGGACGCTTCATCTACATGCTCTACACGTTCGCCCTGCTCAACCGGGTCAAAAGCAAATACTACAAATCCTTTCTTAACGAGGTTGATGCACATATGCAGATAGGCTTTTGTGCGATACCCTTCGGCTGTATGCCCGCTGCAGAAGATAATGACCGGAGCCTTGCCTTTTAATCCTGCCGGAATAAACAGCGAAGAACTAACATAAAAACCGGGTTGCGATTCGTAGAGAATGTTTTCGATCCTATAATCGCCTTTATCAAAGGCGCCGGTAACTTTAGCGTTCAAAGGCGTTCGTTTCGGAAAAGGGCCTACAATATCCAGCAGGGTTTTGCGAACTTTTTGCTGTCTTTGCTTCCAGTCGGACAAAGTACTTAACGCCTCCACCTCGGCCTTTCTTTTGACCAGCATCGCATCGGCCTCATGCAGAAAATAATTATATAAAGCGTTCTTGGCGTCCGTGAACCCTACCCAGCCGCTGATAACGTCGGTATCCTGCTGCTGAGCCCTTGCAAAGCCATTAAATACCAGCGCTGCCAGGAAAAGACAGCAGACTGTTTTGGCTGTTCTTGCGGATGTTTTTATCGCCGGAAAAAATAAATATTTCATCTCCTGATTTTTATCGGCCGGATCAATGAAAAAACATAGCCTCTTCGTCAACAAATGTTTCCGAAAGAGGCTATGCGTTAAGAACCTAAATTAATTGTAACCGGGATTTTGAACGAGCAACGAGTTCTTTTCTATCTCCGACTGTGGAACGGGGATCAGATAGTTTTTATCCGTAAATACCCTCGGGTTAAAATCAGAAACCGTAAAGGTCCTGGTGGAACCAGTTTTCTGAATGCTCACTTTCTTTCCGGGGATATTCAATACCTGCGGAGCGATCTTCCAACGACGCACGTCAAAATACCTATGTCCTTCGAATACCAGTTCAATACGACGTTCATTAATCATTCTTTCCATCAAAGCGGGACCGGATTCGGTTATATCGGGCATGCCCACTCCGGGCCTGCTCCTGATCATGTTCAGGTATTGCCTGCACGTAGGCTCGTCTCCCAGGTTATACATTGCTTCCGCATAGTTCAGCAGCACTTCTGCATAACGGAAATAGATATAGGGAACGCTACTGTGGTTATTGCCGCTGGGGTTGGTAGTGGTTTCGTCCAGGAATTTACGGACATAATATCCTGTCAGCGTAGCATTCCAGGCGGAAAGAGGACCTTCGTTGGAATCCATGCCGCCGGGCAGGAATGTTTCTACAGCCCTTCCTTTAAATGGCGCGCCATCA
>JAEUVR010000107.1 GCA_016786785.1 Chitinophagaceae bacterium | reverse complement strand
ATCGGTAATGGCTACAAAAATATCGGTTGTCCCTGATTGTGCGATCCTGTTGTCCACGTCGAAAGAGATCACCAGCTTGTCTACTTTTTTAGCGTTGGTAGTCACTTTTTCTTTACCGCTGCTCTTTTCATTGATAGGAGTAATTGCAATAGAGGAAGCGTTTAAGGTAGACGCTACATTCACTACGTTTTCCAATCCTCTTTTAACGACTTCCAACGTGTCTTTCTGAGCAAGATAAGTGTCCCTCTCTACGGTGATAGCGGCTTTCTCGCTGGTGAGGGTCTGGTTTTCCATTGTCAGGCGGGCAACTTCCTGTTCGAGATTGCCGATCTTTTCGTTCAGTTCGGCGATCAGGGCTTCCGCCTGCTTCTTTTCTGCAAGGGTGATGTTCTGTTTCCTGAGTATGCCGCTGATCTGGCCTTTTAGTTTGGTGATCTCCGAATTCCGTTCTGTAAGCTTGCCTTCAATTTCGTTATTATAACCGGTCAGAGAATCAAGGCGGGATAAGGAAGCGTCGAAGCTTTTCTGTAATTCATTTCTGGAAGAATCAACCGCAACATATTGCGTTTGCAGTTGCGTCATCTTTTGATCGTTATTGTTTTTGTCCCAAAGAAAATATCCCCATGTTCCGAGGATGCCAACAGCCAGTAGTCCGATAATAAGATTCTTGGAATCCCTTTTCGGGGGTTGACTTTGAGGGGTCGCTGATGGATAATTGCTTGTGCTCATAGATGTTTGTGTTTTGTAATTGGAAAACTGGTTTAAGGCATTCAGTTTCCAAGGTACGGAAGTCCAAAACCATGCCAGATTAGTTTTAAACCGGGTTAAATCGATAGCTAAGGTAGTGTAATTACAGGTCAGCGCTAATTTTCAGAGGACAAAAAAATACGATATTGAAAAGTTTTTTTGCAGTAATATTGCCCGGTTCCTCAACAATTCATGATAGCAAATGTCCCTGGAAAAGATACTTAAAGACTGGAAGCTGAAACTGTATAAACCCGTTTACTGGCTGGAAGGGGACGAGGAATATTTTATAGATAAGGCTGTTCATTATGCCGAACAGTTTATCCTGGAACCATCGGAAGCGGAATTTAATCTCTCGGTATTTTATGGCAAGGACGCTGCATGGGCCGACGTAGTGAATGCCTGCATGCGTTATCCTATGTTTTCCGAACGTCAGGTGGTTATTCTTAAAGAAGCCCAGCATATGCGCGATATCGGCAAGCTGGAGGCATATATTGAAAAGCCGTTGGCGTCTACGGTCTTTATTGTGGCGTATAAAGAAAAAAAAGTGGATGGAAGAAGCCGGCTGGCGAAGATACTGAAGGAGAAAGGCGAACTGCTGACTACCAAAAAACTTTATGAAAACCAGTTGCCCGACTGGACCTCCGACCTGATCGGGGCCAAAGGATATACTATTTCCCGCAAAGCGCTGCTATTGCTGGTCGACCATATTGGCAATGACCTTAGCCGGATTGAGAACGAGGTAAATAAAACAACGATCAACCTGGGCGCCCGCAGGAACATTACGGAAGAAGATATTGAGCTATATGTTGGCATAAGCAAGGATTATAACCCATTCGAGTTGCAGTCGGCCCTGTCAAAAAAGGATATGGAAAAGGCGATGCGCATTGTAAATTATTTTGCCGCCAATCCCAAAGCTGGGCCTATCCAGTTATTGCTGCCTACCTTATACGGGCTGTTCAGTAAGTCGTATATGATCTTCGGGCAAAACAGCCAGGATGAAAAAGCGGTGGCGGCAAATATTGGCGTTAGCCCTTATTTTGTCAGGGATTATATGCTGGCCGCTAAAAACTATGGATACGAGGGCATTTGCAACGCGCTGCTTTTATTGCATCATTATAATCTCAGGAGCCTGGGCGTGGACGACGCCGGAACCTCCGACGCTTCGCTGCTTAAGGAGTTCCTGGCGAAGGCGATGAACTGAGCTGAAGCGCTTTTTTAGCGTCTGCCTTGTCTTTTTTTAGCTGTTCCTTCAACTCTTCCAGCCCATTGAATTTTTGTTCGGCTCTCAGGAATTTTTTTACGCATATCCTTAACGTTTCTCCGTATATATCCGAAGAGAATCCGAAAAGATGCGCTTCTATGGTTTTCGTTGATCCGTCGACGGTAGGTCTGACGCCGATGTTCATCATGCCGGTCAGGGATAGGCGCGGATATCTGGCGGTCTTTAAGTCGGCTGTTATGGCATAAACGCCGTTGGCGGGAATGAGTTTCTCTTTGCTTTCAACGGTCAGGTTTGCCGTAGGAAACCCCAGCGCCCTTCCCCTCTTGTCGCCGGGAATAACTTTTCCTTCAAAGAAAAAATCATAGCCCAGCAGGGCATTGGCCGATTGAATATCGCCTTTGAGAATGGCTTCGCGGATCAACGTGGAGCTAACGGTATTGTCATTAACCACCTGGGGAGGTATTTCTTTGATCGCGAAAAATCCTTTCGACCGGTACTCGCACAAGAGGGCGTAATCGCCTTTTCTGTCATGGCCATACCGGTGGTCGTACCCGATAATAATAGTATGGGGATGAAATTTCTCAACCAGGAATTTTTCTATGTATTCCTGCGGCGTCAGGCCTGCAAATGCTTCGGTAAAGGGAACTGCTACCAGGTGTTGGATTCCCCGCGCGGCGATCAGGTCAATTCTTTCATTGATGGTGGTGATCATTTGCATGGGGGCGCCGGCGCGGACAACCTGCCTGGGATGGGGGTCGAAAGTGATGATAACGGTTTCCCCGTCAATGATCTCGGCCTCCTCCCTCAGCTGGGACAGGATCTTCTGATGCCCGAGATGGACGCCGTCGAATGTGCCAATCGTCAGGACGGCATTATTAAATGAGGGTATATGATCAATATCCGTATGAACCTGCATAACTAAGACAAAGTTAAATGAAAAGAGTTGATGAGTGAATTTTGTCGCTCAGCTAAAAACACGCAATTTCGCAATTTCAAAATATGCCCATGAGTTTGTATAATCAAAGAGGCGTTTCCGCGCAAAAAGAAGATGTTCATAAGGCGACAGCGATGCTCGATAAGGGATTGTACCCTTTTGCATTCTGTAAGCTTTATCCCGATTTTCTTTCCGGCGATAAGCATTGGGTGAATGTGATGCATGCCGACGGAGCGGGAACAAAAAGTATCCTGGCCTATCTCTACTGGAAGGAAACGGGCGATCTTTCGGTTTGGAAGGGCATTGCCCGGGATGCCATTATCATGAACCTGGACGACCTGCTTTGCACAGGCATAACGGATAATATCCTGTTTTCTTCCACGATCGACCGCAATAAAAGACTTATTCCGGGCGAGGTATTGTCGGCCATTATTGAGGGATCCCAGGAGTTTTTTGATGTTATGGCTGGTTTTGGGGTCAATATCAGCTACCTGGGCGGGGAAACCGCAGATGTGGGAGACGTGGTCAGGACAATAGCCGTCAATGGCACCATGGCGGCCAGGTGGCCCAAAAACAGGCTGATTACCAATGAAAAAATTACAGCCGGCGATCTGATTATCGGGTTTTCCAGTTCGGGGCAGGCCGTTTACGAACAACAGTACAATAGCGGCATAGGGAGCAATGGCCTTACCAGCGCCCGCCACGACAGCCTTAACAAACATTATGGCCTACAGTATCCCGAATCTTATGATACCGGTCTCGATGAAAAGCTGGTCTATATCGGCCCGCACCGGTTGACCGATACCATACAGGCAGACGAAAACAACCGCGTGTCGGTCGGTCATCTGCTGCTATCGCCCACCCGAACCTATGCTCCCTTATTAAAAAAGCTTTTTGAAACGCAGTTTGAGGATGTTCACGGGCTTATCCATTGCAGCGGAGGGGGACAGACAAAATGCCTCAACTATCTTCCCGGCAGTTATAGAATTGTTAAAGATAACCTCTTTACCCCCCCGGCTGTTTTTGAGATCATCCGAAAAGCGTCCGGGTCGGATAACCGTGAAATGTACCAGGTGTTTAATATGGGGCACCGCCTGGAATTGTTCGCTGCTGAAAAAGCCGTCGACGCTGTACTGGCCGCCGCTGCCGGGTTTGGTATTGAGGCGCGGATCGTAGGCCGGGTGGAAAAAGGAACAAAAAAAGAACTTATTATCAGAACGGAAAACGAGGAGATCGTCTTCTGATCAGGGCTCACGGCCTGATGGATTTCTGAACGGCGCGCATCGGATTGTTGCTACCGATCATTGCCCGCCGAAAAATTTAGTTTTTTTTATTCTAAAAAACTATGAAGTTCCGATAGCGCATGTTACTTTTGTTCCGGTTCTGGACGGAAACAATTTTTGCTACCCTTTTTTGCAACTTTTCCCGAACTTATTGCATCTTTTATTGTTGATCCTGTACCCGAAAGGATTAGTCAATTTTTATATACAGATATGAGACAGCTCAAAATTGCTACACAGATCACCAATCGGGATTCCCAGGCGGTTGAAAAGTATTTACAGGAGATCTCAAAGATTTCCATGATCACCCCTGAGGAAGAAACTGTTTTGGCGCAGCGGATTAAGATGGGTGATCAGCGGGCATTGGATAAATTGGTGCAGGCCAACCTGCGTTTTGTGGTATCTGTCGCTAAGCAGTACCAACACCAGGGCCTTTCCCTTAGCGACCTGATCAACGAGGGCAATCTTGGCCTGATCAAAGCCGCCCAGCGTTTCGATGAAACCAAAGGCTTTAAATTCATTTCGTACGCAGTATGGTGGATCCGCCAGTCCATCCTGCAGGCGTTGGCAGAACAGGGCCGGTTGGTCCGCCTGCCTCAAAACAAGATCGGCACGTACAACAAGGCAAACAAAGCCTATATGGCTTTCGAGCAGGAGCATGAAAGAGAGCCCAGCACCGAAGAACTGGCCGAATTGCTTGAAATGAGCGAAACCGAGATCAATAATATCTTTCAGAGCAATACCCGTCATACCTCTCTCGACGCCCCCGTGCACGAGGCGGAAGATGTAGCCATGGGCGATCTGCTGGAAGGCGGCGACGATACGGATGACGATGTGATGAAGGATTCCCTCAGGAATGAGATCCGTAGGGTGCTCAAATCCCTCAGCCCCCGTGAAGCGGAGATCGTAAATGCTTATTTTGGGCTGGATGGCGAAAATGGAGTGACCATCGAGCAGATCGGTCAGAAATACGATCTTACCAAGGAGCGTATCCGCCAGATCAAGGAAAGAGCAATCAAAAGATTACAAAAAGCCCGCTATAGCAATGCGCTTAAAGCGTATCTGGGCTGATTTTATCAAGAATTAATACGAAGGGCGTACCTAAGCCGGGTATGCCCTTTTTATATGTTTCCTGCCCGGGCTGCCCCGTCCTGGCTTATACGCTTTATTTCCGCCTGTTAATTTTTGAACGCCGGCAATGTATACAGTTCATCCTGTTTAACTTTGCAGGAGTATGATAAAACGCTTTTCCCGGCTGTTGCCGCTTTTGCTTTTTTCGTCCTGCGAAAAAGTGATAACGCTTGTTCCCACTAATGCGGAGCCGTTGCTGGTAGTGGAAGCGGTTATTGAAAATGAAAAGGCCCCCATGGTTACGCTTTCGCGAAGCCTTAATTATTTTGACAGGATCTCGGTAGCCCAGGTTGCGGAGTCATTTGTTCATGACGCCGTTATCGAAGTATCGAACGGCCATAAAACGCATACTCTCCGGGAGTATGCCGAAGTGTCGCCCGAGGGATTTACGTTGTATTATTATTCTAATGATAGCGCCGATCAGTCTTCTTCTTTCAAAGGGGAGCTGAATCAACAATATACCCTGAAGATAAATGTAGACGGAAATGAGTATACCGCCTCGACGCTCATACCCAGGCTGGATAAAAAAATTGCCTCGCTATACTGGGACCCGGTTAACGATAGCGATGATTCGACGTCGGTAGTACTGAGCGCCCAGATTGTCGACCCGCCAGGGTACGGCAATTATATTCGTTATTTTACCAAAAGGAACAAGGAGGAGTATTTTCCGCCTTTTAACTCGGTGTACGACGACCAGATAATAGATGGTAAAACCTATCTGGCGGAGATAGAGCGGGGAGCCGCCCGTAGCGTTGGGATCAACGGCAATGATATCTATTTTCAAAGAGGGGACAGGGTTACCGTAAAATTCTGCAATATAGACAAGCGGGTTTTTGATTTCTGGCGTACAATGGAATACAATTATTCCGGCATTGGAAACCCTTTTTCCTCTCCGGGCAAGGTATTGGGAAATATACAGGGCGGCGCGCTGGGTTACTTTGGAGGTTATGCCGTGCAGTATATCAGCATAATCGTTCCACAGTAACCGGAAAGGCCTCAGTGTGATTTAGAAAGTGAAAAATGTTCATTTACAGTTAAATTTGTCAAATTTTAAAGCATAGTATGGATAATAGTTCTACCGTAGAAAAAGCACATTGCCTCATTATAGGATCGGGACCCGCCGGCTATACGGCGGCTATTTATGCCGCCCGCGCCAACCTGCGACCGGTATTGTACCAGGGTATTCAACCCGGGGGACAGCTAACCATTACCACCGAGGTGGAAAATTATCCGGGTTATCCCGACGGAGTGCAGGGCCCGGAAATGATGGTCCATTTTGAAAAACAGGCGACCCGTATGGGCGCGGATATACGATATGGGTTGGCGACAAAAGTCGATTTCTCCGGCTACCCCTTCCAGGTATGGATTGACGAGGAAAAGCTTATTGAAGCGGATAGCGTGATCATCGCTACCGGCGCTTCGGCCAAATGGCTGGGATTAGAGAGCGAACAAAGGCTGAACGGCAGCGGCGTCAGCGCCTGCGCCGTGTGCGACGGGTTCTTTTTCCGGGGAAAGGAGGTCGCCATCATCGGCGCCGGCGATACAGCGGCAGAAGAGGCGCTCTACCTGTCCAAGCTATGCGCTAAAGTGCATATGATCGTGAGAAGAGACCAGATGAGGGCTTCCAAAGTGATGCAGGAAAGGGTGTTCAGGACAGAGAACATACAGGTGTACTGGAATACGGAAACAGAAGAGATCCTCGGGGGCGCTAAGGTAGAAGGGGTCCGCATCAGGAACAACCAGACGGGCGAATCGGTTACTATCCCGGTAGCAGGTTTTTTTGTAGCGATAGGACACCAGCCGAACTCCGAAATTTTTAAAGGTTGGATAGAGATGGATGAAGCCGGGTACATAAAGACCCAGGCAGGATCTTCAAAGACCAATATAGAAGGCGTATATGCAGCCGGCGACGTGCAGGATAAAATATATCGTCAGGCAGTAACGGCTGCGGGAAGCGGCTGTATGGCGGCGCTCGACGCCGAAAGATTTTTGTCAGTGAAAGCATTAGGTATATGATCGCAATTGAATTAAAAGATGTGCATTTTCATGGGTATCATGGATTATACGAGGGAGAGGAAATAGCCGGCAGTCCCTTTGTCGTCAACCTGACGGTGAAATATGAAGAGCATGGGACGGACCTTAGCGATATTAATGATACGGTTGATTATGTAGACCTGTTTAATATTGTAAAGCAACGTATGCTGATGCCCGCTCCCTTACTGGAGAAATTGTGCGACAGCATTATACGGCATATCAAACACCAGTACGCCTTTATCACAGAAGTAACCTTGTCTATTTATAAGGTCGAAGCGCCGATACCTCATTTCCAGGGAAGGGTAGGCGTCAGCATGACCAAAAATTTCAAAGACTGAGATCGCCATGATACATCC